>NZ_JAOTPL010000003.1:0-248100 GCF_025631005.1 Haoranjiania flava | reverse complement strand
CTGATTGCATTATTAAAAGGACTATAATAGTTAACAGCCCATTTAAAATGAGTCTTCTTTTTTTTCTCATTTCTTATTTTTTATTGGTTATTAAATAATTTTTCTGCGTTATTGTATGTGCTTTCTTATTCCTGAATATATCGTACATAAAGATAAAATATTTTGCAAAAAAATTAAGATATTAGCCTAAATGAAATATAATATTCATTCTTTTTTATTAAATTTATATATATAAAATATATTTTTACAATGCTATATACATTATAATAGTGTAAATTTATAAAGATAAACGTTTACATAGAATTTATATTAATATATGTTAAATAGCCAAATCATTGTTATAATATTAATACGGTAGTTGTTTCTAAAGGTAAATTGTCATAAAGCTTTAAATAAAAGAATGATATTGCAATAAGAGCGGGCCCATAGCCTGCATAAGTTCTTAAGTCTAATCATCCAAGAAAAAATGTGTGCGAGAGAAAGGGGTTTCTTAAGAAGCCTAAAAAAATGGTGGCTAACATCTGCAAAAAAGCAGCGCTCATATTCTTAATAATAAAAAACCGCCTCAAATCAATTTGAGACGGCTCCTTTACTTTTAATAATTTTATATATTATTTAGGTCCTACACCATAATCAGGATTTTGCTTATCAAACCATAAGCGTTCCTGATTAAGTATGGTTGGCGTATTAACTCCAGTAGTAAATCCTTGCTCTTGAACGGCTTTCATAGCATTTTGGAAATTTTTACTTGACTCCAGAGGCGCATTAATCATAAATCTACGTGGAATAATTAAGTCATTACCACCACTTCCTAAGAATTTTTCCCTTGGTAATATAGTACTATTTGAAAGAAATACTCCCGCTCTTCTTACTAAAGTCCACAAATCATAAGGCGTATTTGCGAAATTAATAAACTGTTGAATGTATACTTTCTCAAGAGCATTAGAAGATAAATTATAAGAAGGTTGAGCTAATAAATTATCAATTTCTCCAGGCTTTAATTTAATAGAAGCTTGAGATGCCATATCACCAGAATAAACAGGATCTGTATCATAATATGGAAACTTATTACTTTGGGCTATTGAATTCATTCTTTCAACAGACATTCTTACACCTTTATTAAGATATTCCTGTGCAGATTTAGGTAGATTAGCACCAAGTAATTTAAATTCAGCAAAGTACAAATTAGTTTCTGCAGATGAGCCTAAAATAAGATTGTATCCAGGATAGTTATCCTTTTGTTCTATTACCCTACCATTGACTTTAGTAGGGTAGGTGAAGTTAAGACCTGTACGAGTAAGAAATTCGGAGTAACTTGAAGTAGAAGAATAAGTTTTGTTAACATCTCCTATCGTAATTTTATTTCTTTCGCTTTGCTTAAAATATTCATCATATTGTGTCTCAAACGTTTTCTTTGGCGAGACAGGCACTCCATAATATCTTACCCAAGGCTCTCCCGCTCCTTTCCAGCTTGCGAAATTGCCATTAGCATCAAAGTTAATATTGTTCAAGATATAAGATGGCAAAGGTTTTTTAACATCAATAAATTGTTGAACAACCTCAGCATTAAAACCGTTTTTGGTGAAAATAAATCTTACACGAGGATCTTTATTTTGCACTAAAAAATCAACAACGTTTTTTGCGGCAGAACCTGGTTGAGTTCCATTATTAGTACCATAATATTTAATGCCCCTGTTGTAAATGAAATCATCTTCGAGAGCATCCATATAACCAGCTGAAGAATTAGCTACTTCTTCTGCAATTTTCAATGCCTTTGCCCTGTCTGCGTTAATTAGACGGGCTGCAATTCTTAATTTCAACAAGTTACAGAACTTAGCCCATTTTTTATAATCCCCTTTATAAACAAAGTCCTCTACGCCAATTTCGAATCTGTTGGGCACATTAGCTGTTAGGTCATGAATAGCTGTGTCCAATTGACTTAACCATGTATCAAATAATTTTTGTTGGTTATCAAAAACCGCGGTTAAAACAGGAGGATTTGTACTTAACGCAATACCGGCCTCTGTATATACGATTGATCCTATATTGTCTGTAACTGTTATTGCGGGCTGAATAACAGCAGGAAAGGTTATAGCTCTCATTGCAGCCATTCTAGCTTTTTCTTCTGCCGGCATTTTATCTACTCTTAATCTTACGTCAATGGCATTAGGTATAAGATTTCTGTATAAATTCTGATTGTCGTAATTAGTCATTTCCACAAAATTTTCACTATTACCAACCCCTGTTGTAGTCAGCTGTGACCAGGGAAAAACATAGTCAAAATTATTGTAAAACCACACTATATAATCATCATTATACATACTTTCTACAGTGCGGGCTACGGAATATCTCAAGTCAGGGTTTCCAACAATAGATGGATCAGTGTTAAGGGATGCCCATTTTTCTTTGCTGCATGAAACAGAAGATAAAATGAAGACGATCAGTGTTATTCTTAATATATTTTTCATTGTTTTTATTTTATAAATCAATACCTAGGGTGAATGTATAGCTTCTGGTGTAGGGTATAAAATTACGTTCAAAGAAAGATTCTTTACTACTTGTACCTCTAAAACTTTCGGGATTTATATGATTGGGTAAGCTATTATGCAGATATGCTACGTTACGAATATTTAATCCTAAAGTAAGATTTTTAATTGGTGTACTGCTTATCCATTTTTTAGGTAAATTGTATCCGAAATAAATATTACGCAATGCTATGTAGCTTACTTTACTAAACCAGTCGTCGTTAACAACACCTCTAGACCATGAATTATTGAAATAAGTATAATAGCTTGCGTGCACAGGCTCAACGTATCCTTTTTCATAAGCTTCTTTATAAGTCATTCCGCCTACATCCTGTTTGGTACCTGCTGGCGTCGTAACCATCTGGCCTTTATTAAAAATACCCTCTGGAATAATTCCATCTGTGAACGTCTGGCCTTTAGTATCTGCATATTGAGACGTCCAGGTTATGCCGCCATGAGCAGCATCTCTTCCGTATAAGGACGTTGCCAGCCAGCCATTAGCAGTGCCATATCTATTAGAGAAAGAAGCCATATGACCTCCAAATCTTGCATCTAACTGAATCGATAAATTAAATCCTTTGTAAGATAAATCGTTGATCCATGAACCTTCGAAATCTGGTTGCATTTTACCAACTTCTTCAACTTTTCCGCTTCTTGTATAAAATGCACCTCTATTGCCATCATTCCAGGTTAAAACTTTCATTCCGTTACGAGGATCACTGATATTATTACCTTTATCATCTTTAGACTGCCAAACCAAAGGCTTGCTATCACTCATTAGCACACCATAGTCGCCACCGTCATAAGCTACTGAAGCTACTCTAAAGTTTCCATAGGACGGATGACCACCTAACACCATATATGCTCCGTAATCTTTATGCAAATTTAAAACCATTGTTCTGTTCTTCCAGTAATTAAACGTAGTATTCCATCTAAATCCGTTAGTACTTTTTACCGGAACAGCATTTACAGTTAGTTCAATACCCCTGTTTCTTAATGAACCAATATTTGTCAATAAATTATCATACCCAACTACAGACTCTACAGGTACCATGCCTATTTGATTATTGATTATATCATTATAGAATGAGAAATCGAAACCAAGTCTGTTTTGAAAGAAGCGAATATCTGCACCAACTTCGAAAGAGTTCTTTTTTTCAGGCATAATATCTTTATCAACTAAGATGGAAGAAATACCATTGGTATATACAAAATTTCCTCCATTCATTTCATATTTTCCTATTGTATAACCTTTATTTATAAAGAAAGGGTCTGTATCACTACCAACCTGTGCCCACGATGTTCTCAACTTTGCAAAAGAAATTGATTGGGGCAGTTTAAATGTTTCATGTGCTAACCAGGAAACAGATACAGAAGGATAGAAGTAAGAATTATTCCCTGTTCCATCAGAATAAACTAATGCAGAGGACCAGTCATTTCTTCCTGTAATATCTAAGAATAATTGATCTTTGTAGCCAAAGTTAGTTAAAAAATAAAGTGAGTTAATTTGTTTATTACCTTGTACTTTTCCTTCCGTTAATATATTCTTTTTAGAATTCTCTAAGAAATATTGGCCGGGAACAATCAAGCCTCCATCTGTCCAGGATCTGGTATATGACTTGTCCTGTTTCCACATTTCACCACCTGCTACTAAGTTGAAAGACCAATTTTCATTTATATCTTTATTAATATTGGCTGTAAATTTTCCTGTTTTACTCAAATCCTCCGTGTGGCCTAATAAATACTTACCTCCATCATTTGCATATCCGGAACCTAATTCTTTATTTTCAGCCTTTGTGGTATAGTAATTCATATTACCTTCTAACATAAGTAACAACCAGTCAGTTACTTTTGCCGAAAGCTTTACAACAGGTCGCGTAACAAGATCTTTTTGGACACTGTTGTTTAAATTATAACCAAACCAAAGGCTCTTTCCTGGAACATCTGCATATTTATCGCCATAACTTCCGTTTGGAATACCCCCATGCGCAGCTTGCCAGTATTCCTTATTTTTAAATTTATCTGTGTTGTAGTAATTCTTAAAAGTTCCATCAATAAAATATTCGGCCATATCATTCCTTGGATTAGAAGAAGTGGAGGTAGTAAACGATACCGACGCTTCCGCTTTTAGCCACGTTGCCAGATTGTATGCTCCACTGAATAATAATGAATTTCTCTCAAATTTATTATTAGGCAACATGCCAGTGCGGTAAGTGTAAGCATCCGATAAATAGAAATTTCCTTTTTCATTTCCTCCACTCAAAGCAACAGAAGTAGTACTTAAAATTCCTTTTTTATAAGCATTGAGCAGATTATTCCTATTTGGAGAATAAGTAGTTTCAGTACCATCATAATCTATAATTTTTCTTCCGTCAAATTTAGGCCCATAGCCTACACCTGCAGGATGTCCTATTTTAGTAGGAATACCTTTATCATTCAAATAAAATTGATTCTGGTCAAAGCGGTAATAACCTCCATTTGGATTCTTTTCACCATAACTAATATATCCTGCTATATCTCCTTCTCCATATTCATATTGCAGATCAGGAATTTTATATGCATGATCAATGCCTAAGGTTTGTTTAATAGATACTCCTATTCCTTTCGCACCTGCACCATCTTTAGTAACTATGATAATGGCACCATTCATACCACGAGAACCATATAAAGCCGTAGCTGCTGCACCGCGTAAAACGGTTACGCTCTTATAATCATCTGGATTTAAATTTTTGAGCATATTACCAAAATCATCAGAACTTGTATTCCAGTCTGCAGAGGCATTTGAAATGCCATTTTCTAAAATTACACCATCCACTACAAAAATGGGCTGATTATTATTAGAGTTTAAAGATGAAACACCTCTCAACTGTATTTTTGAATTCCCAAAAAGTCCTCCATCCGAGGTTGTAATACTAACACCAGGAGCCTGACCTTGCAAGCTTTGAACAGGATTTACAGTATTGGTTTTAGCTAAATCATCTCCTTGAATAGTTGTCATTCCATAACCAATTTTTCTGTTTTCTCTTCTGATGCCGAGTGCTGTAACTACGATTTCATTACCTGCTATTGTGACCTCAGGCTGCATAGTTATATCAACTATATTACCCTTAACTTCACCATATTCAGTAATATAACCCACATAAGAAAACTCTAGAACATCTCCATTTTGTGCTTTAATAGAGTATATTCCATTCATATCTGAAACAACCCCTGTTGTTCTTCCTTGTACTTTTACTGACACATTAGGTAATCCCGTGCCACTTGTATCTCTTACAGTCCCCGTAACCGTCCGCTGGTTTTGTGCAAACCCTGTTTGCAATAATAAAAGGGTAAATATGCTTAACAACCCTTTTAAAATGAGTGTTCGTGTTTTTCTCATTTTTTTTTCTTTTATTGTTATTGAATTAAAGTCTTTATATTTTTAATCTGTTATTTTAGTCTCCCTGCCGATCATTTTGCGCAGCTTCTCTTTCTGCCGGGCTTCCTGGTATATTTCTTCAACATTAGACATTACCAATATAGCTGCTCCTATCAGTTCAGATTCGTAGCCCATCTTAGAAACACTGATTTCCGTAAAACGGGCAAGCTTGGGTATGCACATTTCATTCAAAGCCTGCTGCATCGGCGTGAGCCAGATGTTGCCCATCAAAGCCCCTCTTCCGCTGAGGATTATCTTGCCGGGATTAAACAAGTGAATCAGTATAGCTATGCCGCTGCCAATGTTGTAGCCTACTTCTGAAACCAGCTCTATGGCAAGGCTGTCTCCATTGGTAACCGCATCTGCAAACAACTTGCTCTTCTCTTCGTAATTTTTATCTGCTGTAAGCCTGCCTGCCATAGAACTCTGCTTACCTTCTTTTATCCTCTCTTCCGCAGTATTGATCATGTATATAAAAGAAGACTCTGTTTCAAGGCAACCGATCTTGCCGCAACTGCAGAGCTTACCATTCTTAAACATGGGTATATGGCTGAACTCTCCGGCGAAACCATTTGCGCCCCTGTACAGCTCTCCGTTAATAATAATGCCTAAACCTACACCCCAGTTGAAGTTGATGATCATGGAGTTATCAGTGGCCGAGCCGAAATAATACTCTGCCAAAGCTATAGAACTGGAGTCGTTCTCTATAAAAACAGGAATACCGGTACTGATCTTAATCTGCTTGGAAATATTAGCTCCTAAAAATGTATAGTTATGCCCCGCCTTAGGATCAACAAAACCCGGCATGCCTATGCCTATGCCTGCTATGCGGTCTTTGTCTATCTCAGAATCTTTAATAACTTTTACGATTGCTTCAGTAAGGGTCTGCAGCGCTACATAATTGTTGGTAAGGGGCAGCTCTACTTTGGTTACAGGCGTTACAAAATTATTGTGCATATCCATGATCACTATGCGCGTGATCAGCTGGTCCATGGCTACCGAAACTATATACATTAAATCTTTGCGCAATCTATACATCAGCGGGCGCCTGCCACCACTGGAAAGTGCGTAACCATTCTCTTCAACAATCTGATCTTCAATCATCTCGTTGAGAAACTTGCTGGTCAATGACAAGCTTTTATTCATCTTTTTGCTCAGTTCCATACAGGATATGTTACCGGCAAAATATACTTCACGTATTATTGAACTTTTATAAGAAACTTCTTTCATGGGCACATCATTAAAACTGATGTTAGTATTATTCAAAGACAAAGTAAAATAACTTTTACCAAAAAAACAAAATGTTTTTATAAAAATATAATTATTTAGATAAAATTAGTTAACTAATAAACCATAAGAAAAAAATTTTTTAACTATACAACGAATATTATTTACACAATAAATAATGGAAATCCATTGAGAATCAGCAAGAACGACTGTTCTTATACTTAAAACACGCCTTAATGTTTTTAAAGATTTATTGCTATATTAGCTGTATAAAAAAGTTTTATGCCCCACGAAGCTATTTCGGCGTTTGATATCTTTAAAATAGGAATAGGCCCGTCCAGTTCCCACACGCTGGGGCCCTGGAAAGCGGCTATGAAGTTTATAGATGGTGTGAAAGAAAAATATACTTTATCTGCCGTAAAAAAATTGCAGGTATTGCTGTATGGCTCGCTGGCTAAAACGGGTAAAGGCCATGGCACTGACCTGGCTGTAAAAATGGGCTTGCTGTATGAATGCCCAGAAACTACTCCTGTAGATGATATCTATACCAAAATGGAGCAGATTGAAAAAAGCCGCAAACTAAATCTGGGTGGCGTGGCAGCAATAGACTTCCATCCGGATGAAGACATTATTTTTCTGTATGAAGAAAGCTTGCCTTTTCACCCCAACGCCTTAAGCTTTCTGGTAACGCTGCAAAACGGGGACTCGTTCAGTGAAACCTGGTACTCAACCGGTGGAGGCTTCGTGGTAAAGGAAGGCGACACCAACGATCTGAATAAAAATTTCTCGGAGCTGGCTTTCCCTATAGATGACGCCAAAGATCTTTTATTCTGGTGCATCAAAACAGGTATGCCAATCTACAATATTGTATTGGAAAACGAGCAGAGCTGGCGCAATGAAGAGGAAACAAAAAAAGGCATGCTGCACATTTGGGAAACCATGAAATCATGTATTTACAGGGGCGTGCACCAGAAAGGAGAATTGCCTGGCGGGCTGCATGTAAAAAGACGTGCTTATGATCTCAATGAAAAACTGGTAGATAAAAGAGTATACACCTCTTTTGAAGAATGGATTACAATCATTAAAAATTCTTCCACGAATTTCCAGTCCATACTGGACTGGATCAGTTGCTTTGCTTTAGCGGTGAACGAGGAAAACGCTTCTTTCGGTCGCGTGGTTACAGCCCCAACGAACGGGGCAGCAGGCGTGATTCCTGCGGTGCTGCTCTACTACATTATTTTTGCAAACGGCAATGACGATGAGAAAATCATTCACTTTTTACTGACCGCATCGGAGATCGGCAGCATTTTCAAAAAAGGCGCTACTATTTCGGCTGCTATGGGCGGTTGCCAGGCAGAGATAGGTGTGTCTTCAGCCATGGCAGCGGCTGCGCTTACCGAGAGCCTGGGAGGTACGCAAAAGCAGGCATTAATGGCGGCGGAAATAGCAATGGAACATCATCTGGGCCTCACCTGCGACCCGATTGGAGGGCTGGTGCAGGTGCCTTGTATTGAAAGAAATACAATGGGCGCTATTAAAGCCATTATGGCTTCCCAGCTTGCGCTGCAAAGCTCTCCAGACTATGCAAAAGTATCGCTGGACAAAGTAGTGAAAACTATGTGGGACACAGCATTGGATATGAACAGCAAATACAAGGAAACTGCTGACGGCGGCCTGGCCATCAACGTACCTTTAGGCATGAAAGAATGTTAGCCATACATATATTTTTTGGAGATTAAAATCTCCAGATACGGGTTCGACATTGCAAATAACGAACAGCTTATTCATCTGCGGAACTACAATCCTATCTCCTGCCTTCATAATAGCCGATACAATATCCCCAGCCGTTATCGCCTGGAGGCGAGAGAATAGTTCTTCAAAGCGAAGACGCTTTGAAGAACATGAGGTGAATGTACTTCGGTCCGTCTGAAGACTCCAGAACCGTCGGAGCACTTCGCTTATAATGACGCTCGGCTGCAGGCACAAGCGGACGCTTGCGCCTGCAGCCAATTCTCTTGAAATATATATTTTTTATGTAAAGGAAACTTTGTGTATCCCTCGCATCCATTGTGTTTAAAGTACCACATAGAAAGCTATGTCAGGTGAAAATACCTGGCATGGCTGCGAAATATAGGACGACGCAGAGGAATGATGCTGTTAATAAATGAACAAGCTATCAAGTGAACATAATAAGAACTACACAACCAACAATTAATCAAATAAACAATCAATATCATAACAAGATCACAGCCTAACAAAACAACAACTCAACGATTAAACAAATAAACAATCAATATTATAACAGGATCACAGCCTAACAAAACAACAACTCAACAACCAACAATTAATCAAATAAACAATCAATATCATAGCAAGATCACAGCCTAACAAAACAACAATTCAACAACTCAATAATTAAACAAATAAACAATCAATATCATAAAAGGATCACAGCCTAACAAAACAACAACTCAACAACCAACAATTAATCAATAAACAATCAATATCACAACATAATAATAACAGCACTCTTCTACAATCCCCAGGTCCTTCCTTTCATAATTGCCGGAACGCCATCGCGCAGCCACGGAGCAGGCGGAGCATCTTTTAAAAGCCAGTCAAAAAATTGTTGTTCACGTACGGAAATATCTTTCCTGTTCTTTCGCTGCATAAGATTGTGTTCCTCATCATTGTAATTCAATAACCATACAGGCTTATCAAGCCTGCGCATGGCAGTAAACATCTCTATTCCCTGGTACCAGGGCACCGCGCCGTCATTGTCATTGTGCATAATAACCAGAGGTGTATTTATAGCCGGAACATAAAACAGCGGTGAATTTTCTTTATACAATTCCGGTTTTTCCCAAATAGTGGCGCCAATACGGCTTTGCGTCTTCTCATACTGAAACTGCCTGTTCATGCCGGTTTGCCACCTGATGCCACCGTAAGCACTGAACATATTTACAACGGGTGCGCCCGCCCAGGCAGCTTTGTACAGATTTGTCCGTGTAATTAAATGTGCAGTCTGGTAACCTCCCCAACTCTGTCCCTGCAAGCCAAGCCTGGTACTGTCTACATACCCAAGCGCGGTCAGGGCTCTTGTGCCGCTGACAATATAATCATAAGCTGACTGACCCGGATAACCGGTTTTGTACCAGATATCCGGCACAAAAACAATATAGCCGCGGCTTACGAAGAAGCTGATGTTTAATCTGGAAGGTGTAGGCGCTGGCGCAATATAGTCATACAACGTTTCATTATTTCTTTCATAGAAATATACAATCATCGGGTATTTCTTGGATGCATCAAAATCTTCCGGTTTATAAACAATGCCTTCGGTAAGTTTTCCCGTGTAAGCAGTCCATTTAAACAATTCGGCCGTACCCCAATTATAATTCACCTGCTGGGGATTTATAGAAGAAAGTTTTATTTCCTTACCTGCATGCACATATACATCCGGAGATTGTATGTAATTTTCTTTTGTATAAAGAAACACGCGTGCATCTTTTGCTTTGGTAAGTGAGCGATACTTCACCGGCTGAAATTCAGTAATATTGCGCCATACAGTACGCTTGCCGGAAATAGCCAGCTCTGCATAAAGGTTTTGTTTGGTCTCTTCGCTAAACCTGCTGAAGTACAGAGGCGATTGCAGATCAATGAATTTTTCATCATCATCTACTTTTATATACCTGGAAGATATTTTCCCGGCTCTTCCGGAAGGGAATAACAATGAAGATTTGCCGGTAGCAACATCTACTTTCCAGGTATCATACCTGTCATAAATAAGTACAAATGCATCATCCCTGGTCCAACCGGCAATACCGTGATTGTCCGGGTTCATAGGCATATCATTATCCTCATCATATACCGGATAAGGAATATCGACAGTTTTTAAATCGTTTTTTTCTGCATTATAAATGCTATATTTTTTTGCATTGGCATCATACAGCAAAAGATATTTTCCGGTGTAAGAGTCATATGTATTGCCTTCGAAGTTTTTTATGATAAGCTTTTTATCACCGATAAGCGAATTAACTACATAAATATCTTTAGCAAGATAACCTGCCCATTGTAAAGCTGGTGTATAGGCATTGGTAGAAATCAGATAAAAATATTTACCGTCACCTTCTTCAGTAATATCAACTTTTGAATAGGTACTGTCTTCGAGCTGATACAGATTATCATTCATAACATTCCATACTGCCTGGAAACTTCTTTTCAGGTCGTCTTTCAAATTTGATAGCTGCATGGTTTGCAGGGCATAATCTTTATGGCTCCAGATGTCTACATTCACCCTTTCGAACTCAGGCAAAGCTGTATCTTTTAGCGGCAAAATATAGTTTGTACCAAAAAAAAGCAAATCTCCTTTTTTACTGAATTTAAGCCTGCTATTCTCACTTATCCCCCAACCCTGCTTCATTCCTTTGGAATGGCGGGTAGCTATTTTTTGTGCAACATTGTTTTTAGGCGTATAATAATAAAGGTCGTAAAACTTCAGCAATGATTTTTCACTACTGTCTTTTTCAGCTATAAAAGCAAGCTGATGTTCTTTTTCATCAAATATCATGGAGCGCACATCATTCAACGATCGCAGAATAGTATCGGTCTTCAGTGTATGGAGGTTTACAACGGCAACTGCCTTCTTCTTAGTGGTATCTATTGCATCTTTCAAGCTTATAGCAACATAATTACCCTTTGCGCTAAATTGGCAATCCTCTGCATTGTTGTATTTTAAAACTATATTTTTTAAAAGATTCTTTACAATAAGCTGATTTTTATTAAGCGTATCGGCTTTGCTTTGAGGGGTGTCTTTTTTTACAGGAACAGTATTCAATCCCTTTGCTTGTGCCAGTTTTACAATCTGCTGCAAACTATCAATATTTCTTTGCAGTGTTGTAATAGCTACTACCGAATCTTTTTTAGGTATTTTTTCTTTTTTCTTTTCAGAAATATCAACGGTGTATGCCAGCCAGGGGCCGGCTTTTTCCGGTAGTCTGAAACTTTTTACATCTGCTATTTTTTCTATTTTTCCATTAAGCAAATTCACAATAGCAAGACTGTCCTTAGGCATTTCATCCGATTTTTTCTTATCGATCTTCGCCTGCCGGATAGCTTTATAAAAAGGCTTTATTTTGCAAACAAAATAATTTCCTTCTTTTGTAAATTTGCCTGCATAGCCTCTTGGTATTTCTGCCAAACCATTACCATTCTTATGCTTCAGCACCATGAGCGAATCGCCTTCCTGTGGGCAAATCATGTAAGCGAGGTACTTACCGTTATCACTCAACTGTAAAAACCGCGCAGATTGCCACCCATCGTACACACTATGATCCAGGGGTTTCTTTTGTGCCGCTGAAAACAGAGGAAATAATAAAACAGATATAAAAATGAACTTTTTAATTCTTAACATGAATATACTTTTTTGAATACATACAAATATAATTGTGAGAAGCTTATATTTCAAGATTATAACACTCTTTCTTCATCGCTGTCATGAAAATAACGCCAGACTTTTGCTGCACGCGATGCGCCGATCTCTGCAGTAAGCTCCCGCTCAGTAAGCTGTTTTATCTGCGCTACAGACCGGAAACGCTTCAACAGTTGCTGCGCAGTATTTTTGCCAATACCGGGAATTTCTTCCAACTCATTTTTGAAAGTGCCTTTCGAACGTTTATTCCTGTGAAACGTAATGCCAAAGCGGTGAACCTCATCCCTTATTCGCCTGATTAATTTCAGAGAATCGGAATTCCAGTCGAGCTTCAGGGATTCTGTATCATTGGGGTAAAAAATTTCTTCCTCATTTTTTGCCAGGCCTATCACCAGCATTTTATGCTGCAGGCCAAGCGCTGTCACTGCCTCCATTGCAGAGCTTAACTGCCCCTTTCCACCATCAATAACTACTAACTGAGGCAGGGGCTGATCTTCTCTTAAGAGGCGGCTGTAACGCCTGTGCACAGCTTCTTTCATCGTGGCAAAATCATTGATGCCTTCTACTGTTTTTACGTTGAAATGCCTATAATCTTTTTTAGAAGGAATGCCATCCTTGAAGCATACCATCGCAGACACAGGATAAGAGCCCTGGAAGTTAGAGTTATCAAAACACTCAATGTGCGCGGGAAATTCAGGGATCTGCAGATCTTCCTGCAATTTGTACAATACTTTTTTGCGGTCCATATCCTCATGGCCTTCAAGGTTCAGTATCTTTTTCTTTCTTAATTCTTCTTTGAAATAGTTTACGTTTTTATCGGAAAGGTCAAGCAGTTGCTTCTTTTCACCACTTTTAGGTACCGTAATTTTTATATGATCACCCGGGTAATCTATCGGGAAGGGCACAACAATTTCCGTTGCCGGGCTGTTAAATTCTTCGCGCAGGTTTATAGCAGCAAATGCAAGCACTTCATGTTCACCTTCATCCAGCTTCGTTTCCAGCTCTACGGTGTGTGTGTTAATGATAGTACCATTTTCCACCATCAGGTAATTTACATAAGCGATATCACCGTCTTTCAAAACTGAAAATACATCCAGTGTACCCAGCCTTGCGCTCACAATTACAGAGCGTGCCTGGTATGCCTCCAGGTGGCTTATCTTTTTCTTAACCAGTTCTGCTTTTTCAAATTCCAGGTTCTCTGCATGTTGCTGCATTTCTGCTTTTAACTGGTGCAGCAAAGGCGTAAGATTGCCTTTTACAATTTGCCTGATCTGTTGTATAGACGCGGCGTAGTCCTCTTCGGTCTGCAGGCCTTCGCAAGGGCCTTTACAGTTTCCTAAATGGTACTCAAGACATACTTTGAACTTCCCTTTAGCTATGTTGTTTTGTGTGAGGTTTAGTTTACAAGTGCGCAATGGGATGGTTTCTTTTATAAAGGCAAGTATCTCGCGAACGCGATGTACACTGGTTATGGGGCCTATGTATTCAGAGCCGTCGCGGATCTTATTCCGCGTAAGATATACTCTTGGAAAGGGTTCTCTTTTTACCACGATATAAGGATACGTTTTATCATCCTTGAGCATGATATTGAACTTCGGCTGGAATTGTTTAATAAGTGAATTTTCCAGCAGAAAGGCATCCTGCTCTGTATCAACAATGGTGAATTCTATCCTGGCAATCCGCAATACCAGTTCGTGTGTTTTATAGCCGGCATTATTTTTATTGAAATAAGAGCTTACACGCTTGCGGATGTTTTTGGCTTTGCCTACATAGATAAGATTATCTGCCGCATCGTAATATTTGTAAATACCTGCGTTATTCGGGATAGTGTGCACAATCTGTCGGAACTCATCAGCAGTCATCACGCAAATTTAGCAAATACAGAACTTAGATAAAAATTAAGGTTTACGCTTGCTGAAGCCATGTGCAGCGCAAGCCAATTATCATATTAAAACATTAGAAGGGATATGCTGCTTACCAGTGTATATTTATCACCAGCTATATTCTTTCACAGTATCAACAAATGCCTTCGCATGGTCTACCGGGATATTAGGCAATATGCCATGGCCAAGGTTGGCTATATGCCTGCCCCGGCCAAACTTCTGCAGCATTTCCCGGGCTTCTTTCTGTATCACCGGTATCGGCGACAGCAGTTTAGCCGGATCGAAATTTCCCTGCAACGCCACGCTATCTCCTGCCAATGCACGCGCAGCCTGCGGTTCAATGCACCAGTCTATTCCCAGTCCGTGCGCACCTGTAGCAGCCATTTCGCCAAGGGAACTCCAGGCTCCTTTGGCAAATACAATGGTTGGCGCTTCTTCTTTCAATGCCTGTACAATCTGCCGGATATACTGCAATGAGAAAATTTCAAAATCCTGTTTGCTGAGCAACCCGCCCCAACTATCAAAGATCTGTACAGCATCTGCGCCGGCAGCAACCTGGCCTTTTAAATAAGCGATGGTTGTGTCTGTGATCATCTGGAGCAGGGTATGTGCCAAAGCAGGCTGCTGGTAACAAAACCCTTTGGCCTCGTCAAACGTTTTACTGCCTTTGCCTTGTACCATGTAGCACAGCAAAGTCCACGGAGCGCCGGCAAAGCCTATGAGCGGCACACGCCCGTTGAGTTCTTGTTTGATTAGTTTAATAGCCTCAAAAACATAACTTAATTTTTCATGTACATCGGGCACAAAAACGCGGTTGAGATCATCGCTTGTTTTTACAGGCGCGGGCAGCCAGGGGCCCATTTTTTCAACCAATTGTACCTCCAGTCCCATTGCCTGCGGTACTACAAGAATATCTGAAAATAAGATAGCAGCATCTACTCCTACAATATCTACAGGTTGTAAAGTGATTTCACACGCCAGCTCAGGATTCTGGCAACGCTCAAAGAAAGAATACTTTTCACGAAGCTTAATATACTCGGGCAGGTACCTGCCTGCCTGCCGCATCATCCACACAGGCGTGCGCTCTACAGGTTCGCCTAAAAGTGTTTTTATCAATAAGTTGTTCTTTAAAGTAGCATCTTTTTTCATGTGTTAATATTTAATTTTTCTGTTTGCCACACGGAATAACCAAAACCTTCATTCTTTATTATCATTCCCGGTTGGTATAGATTCTTAATCTTTATGGTTATTTCATGTGTATATTTTTTATTTTTCTTTATGGTCACATGGAATAGCCTTTATTCATTCGCGGTTGGTATGCAACTTTGCTATTTCATGTGTGTATTATTTTATCGCTGCGAAATATAGTTAGTATTTTATTATTTCACGCAAAGCCCGCAAAGGGATTGCGCTAAGCTCGCTAAGATGTTGTTTATTTTCAATTTCCATAACTATTACTTTGACTTGGCGCTCTCTGCGTAAAAATACTTTGGCGCACTTTGCGTGAACCTTCTTATTCCTCATCCCGGGAAAAAATAACCATACGCTATGTCAACCAATTCCTCTTCTGAAGGAAAGCTGCACTCTGAAATATTGCCTGAATAATTCTTCAATGCCTTGGTAGTGGATGGTCCTATTGAAAATAACGCTGTTTCTTTAGATATACGGTTTACAGAAAAATAACTTTCTACACCGCTGGGGCTGAAGAACAGTATGCCACTAAAATTCTCATCCAGCAGTACCGGCGTTAGAGAAGTTTTATACACGACTATTTCCTGTAAATTAAAACCTGCATGCATCAATGCACCGGGTATAGTATCCAGCCGCCTGCTACCTGAAAAAAACACAATATGCCGTACATCACTATGCGCCAAGATCTTTTCGGCCAATAATTCACCGGTGGGTGAGCTGTCTAAAATTTGAACTTTGGTAAATAATTTTTCTATGGTTTTCCGGGTTTTTCCATTGATGCAAAACACCTTCCACTTTGGCTGGAACTGTAGTTTTTCAGCAACCGCATACACCGCATTTGCACTGGTAAAAATCACATGCAGCCCTTGCTGGGCAAGGCTGTTTACCAGGCCGGCATCAGCATCGGTTAATATACTTTCAGTTTTAATGAAATTGTGCTGGAACACTGATGCGCCTTTGTTTTCAAGCATAGCTGCACTTGCCGGGGAAAGTACTTTAGTAGACAATATCTTGATGTGGCTCTGCAAAATTTATTTATTTATTGAGCGTATCTGTTCAACAATTTTATCTGCACCATTTGCCAGGAGCTCCTGAGCACAGCCAATGCCAACCTCGGTTGCATCTCGCAAATCCACTTCTTTTTCAATTTCCAGTATTTCGCTTCCGTCTAAGGCAATGATATTGCCGCTAAACTTCAATTTATTGTTTTCTACCTGCGCCAAAGCTGAAACAGGTGTGGAACAGCCGCCCATTAATGTTTTCAGGAAGTCGCGCTCATTGTTTACACTCAGCATTGTATCCTGATCGTTGAGAGGTGCGCATATTTCTTTCACTTCCACGTCCTCTTCCCGGCAAACAACCGCTATAGCGCCCTGCGCGGGAGCCGGCAGCATCCAGTCGATCTCTATTGCATAAGCCGGGCGTTCGTCCAGCCGTTCTAAACCGGCAGCAGCGAATATGGCGGCATCCCAATCATTATTCATGAGTTTCTGCATACGGGTCTGCACGTTGCCACGCAGGTTCTCAACCCTGATCTTAGGAAATTTATTCAGCAAAGCTGCTTTTCTTCTTACTGAGCCCGTAGCGATCACACCCTCTGCAATCCGCTGCTCATCTACATCTGAATAAAAATATTTTTCCAGCACGTGCTCATTCTTATATACAAAAAGATCTTTGTAATTAGCTCTTTTTAAAACTGCAGCCGTTGCAATACCCTGGGCCAGTTGCGTAGGCACATCTTTCATAGAATGTACGGCTACATCAATTTTATTACTCAGCAGGTAAGCATCGAGCGTTTTGGTAAATACGCCCTGCACGCCCATTGCATACAATGGCGTTACCAGGTCAAGATCGCCTTCACTTTTTACTTTTACCAATTCACACACACAGCCTTGGATTTCAAGCATTGCTTTTACCTGCGATGCCTGCCATACGGCTAACCTGCTATCACGTGTTCCGATGCGGATGATTTTTTCCATTAAATTTTCAGGATGATTTTTTCTGCGCAATAAAATCGTTCAAAGCCTCCAGGTAAATACAACCCGGCCTGTGGTCGGCGCGCATTTTTACAGCCATTGTTTTTATTACACGATGAACGGTCATGTCTTTTTCCTGCTGATTGTAATCCATTACAAAAACTTTATTGTTCAGATCAAGCATTTTTTGTTTTGCAGTGCGGATCAGCGGTGCATTTTTACGCTGTTTGTACCAATTGTAAAATTCGTCTGCATGCTCCATGATGATCTTCTTAGCTTTCGGCACTTCGGCCTCGCGCATTTCCAGGGTTTCATCATTGATCTTTGAAAGGTCATCAACGTTTGCAAGGGAAATATGTTCCAGCTCCTTTACGTTCACATCAATATTGTTGGGTACAGAAAGGTCTATTAATATTTTGTTACCGCAATCTTTAAAATCTTCTTTGCTCAACACGGGTGTTTCTGCATTCGTTGCCACGATTACCACATCAGCTTTTCGCAATTGCTCGCTATAATTTTCGAACGGTGCAAAATCAATGTCAAGGTCTACTGCCAATGCCTGTGCTTTTTCGTTGGTACGATTTACAATGGTAATATCTTTTACTTTCAAATAGTCTTTCAGGTTCTTACAGGTATTCTTCCCGATCTTGCCAGCTCCTATAATGATCACTTTTTTGTTCCTGAAAGATTGTTTGGTTTTCTTTAAATATTGTATTGCAGAGAAAGCTACAGAGATGGTGCCACCACTGAGCTTTGTTGTATTCTTAATAATCTTAGACGCCTGAAACGCAGTGTTGGTAAGCCTCTCCAAAAAAGAAGAAATAGTGCCGCACGCTTTTGCAGTCTTTACCACGCTTTTGAGCTGACCTACGATTTCATAATCGCCCAGTATCTGCGAGTCAAGACCTGCAGAAACATTAAACAAATGCTCGGCAGCAAAGCAGCCATTCTTGATATAGCCTTTTTCAAGCAAAACCTCTTTGGAGCCTTGTGTAAATTCACACAGCAGGTCTACAAGATCTGAAGCCTGGTCTGCTACGCCGTAAACTTCGGTCCGGTTACAGGTAGATAAAACAAAAAGGTCTGTATAATTGAGCGATTTGGCTTTGCCCAGCAACATCAGGTATTGCTCAGGAGATAAAGCAAAACTACCGCGTACGCCAATGTCGTTTTTCTTATAATTAATGCCCGCTACAAATAAATGTTGAATATCCATTAAGCACGTTTCAGTTTCTCTGTCATTGTAAATCGACGACAAAGTTAACCATTAACTTTTTGTTGGCGTGGGCGAACTGTCACTCCAATGTCATATTATTTAACGTATTCAGCTTTTGCACCACACCTTCACGCCTGAGGATCAGATATCCCAGCCGGTCGTTGCTGATACCGTCTTTAAGTTTGTAGCTGAATTTAAGATAATCGTCCTCACCGACTTCCGTTTCAAAGTATTTAAACTGGATATTCGGATACTGCTTCAGGTTATCCCCGATCTCGTATAAGTGGGTAGATAAAATGAACAACGCATTTTCAATTCTGCGGAAACCTTCTATCACCGCTGTACTGCATTTCATAGCATCCTGTATGTTGGTGCCTTTAAACAATTCATCTATAAGAATGAGCCAGTTCTTGCCGTCTGTAATTTTATCAATGGTCTTGTTGATGCGCTGTACTTCGTTGTAGAAATAGCTTTCACCTTTCAGCGTGTTGTCGGAGATATCAATATTACTAAGCAAACCGTCAAACCTGCTTATCCTGACGCTATCCGCAGGCACAGCCATGCCAATGCTGGCCAGGTAAACCGTGATGCCCACAGCACGTATAAAGGTGCTCTTGCCTGCCATATTTGCACCGGTAAGGAACATGAAATTATTTTTTTCTGAAATAGAAAAATCATAGCCTACCGGGTTTACCAGCAAAGGATGCCAGAGATTTTGTGCGGTAATATAAGGGCGGTTGCTTTCTACCACCTCCGGGAAGCTAAAACCGTGGCGAATACAGGCTTGTGCCATGCTGTACCATGCGTCCATTTTATAAAATATGGTTTCCAGTTCGCGCACGTCGTTCTTTGACCTGTAGAAGTAAAAGCCTGCTTCAATAATCACCGAAGCAGGAATTTTCCTATCGTTGTGGTAGTTTTTTATTTTTTGAAACAGCGGCTTTGCCAGCAGCATCTTAGCCCTGTCTACAGTCACTTTTAAAATTAGCGGGTTATCGTCATCATCAAGCAATTCTATAAGCTCATACATGCCTTTGATAAAGGAAAGCATATGCTTTACTGAGTAGCGGGCTACCACATAATCTCCCCTGTTGAAGAATGTATAGAAAAAAGTTTCCATAGCGCCGGCGCTGTGAGGAATAGATGCTATAGGGCTTTCATAATATTTATCGAGCACCATCATGGTACCATTGGTAATCGTCGCGGGAAATTCAGGGAGTTTTTCCATGAACTTTTTCAGTATCTGCTGTGTGGTGTGTATTTTACCAATATCGTCAAACGGGTTGCTGACAAAGAACTTCAGCCAGTCGCGCCCGCCGGTGGTGCGTGTGTAGTCCAGCAAATGCAAAACACTTTCTTCTTCAATTTTAGAAAAAATACCCAGGTCGGTCAGTGTGGTTCTGTCTATTTGCATAACTGTAGTTTTAATCCCAGGCCGGGTTAATGGCTTTGATCAGTTGCTTACCCTGCTTATCATACAAATAAAGAAAATGGCCTTCAAGCTTGTAACTTGTAATGGACGGCGCTATCTCCACAAACTTACTTTCCATGGCCATCTGCCCTTCGCAGTACTTATAGGTATAGTTTACCTGGGAAAAGGCAATTGTGCCGTTGTTTTTTGTCGTGGTTTTCCAAAATAAATGATTGCAATCCAGGCTCCCTGTTGAATTTTCAGGGTTGCGAAGATCAATATGGGCATTTACTTTCATCAATTCTTCTTTAGTAAAGCCAGGCATTTCTGTCACCATCCATTTTGATTCCAGTGGTTGAGAAGAGCCTGCCTGCTTGCTGCAAGCGTTACAGAAAATACTGCAGATGACTACTGCTGCTGTCACTAAAACAATTTGTTTCATGTGTTAATATTTAATTTTTCTGTTTGCCACACGGAATAACCAAAACCTTAATCTTTATTATCATCCTCGGTTGGTAAAGATTGCTAATCTTTATGGTTATTTCATGTGTGTATTTTTAATTTTTTCTTTATGGCCACATGGAATAAGCTTTATTCATTTGCGGTTGGTATGCAACTTTGCTTATGGTTATTTCATGTGTGTATTTATTTGTTTTTTCAGTTGCCACACGGAATAACCAAAACCTTAATACTTTATTATCATTCCCGGTTGGCATAGATTCCTAATTTTTATGGTTATTTCATGAATTCAATACTCATTCGCGTTTGGTAGCGGCTAAAGCGAAATGATTATTTCATACCGATTTTATTTTCTGTTGAATAATAATCGTTCTCCTTTATAAGATTCATCAAACACACCATTTCCATAAACGAGATGGCCGTTTACAAAAGTTTTATCAATGGTTGAAGAAAACGTGAAATGTTCCAGCGGGCTCCATTGACATTTATACAAAATATTCTCGGGCAATACTTCTTCTTTCTTATTCATGTTCACCAACACCAGGTCAGCAAAATATCCCTCCCGGATAAAGCCGCGATCTTTTACCTGGAAGCAGGCAGCTACATTGTGCGACATTTTTTCCACTACCTTTTCAAGAGATATCTTTCCTTTGTGTACATAATGAAGCATCAACTGCAATGAATGCTGCACCAGCGGCAGGCCGGCGCTTGCCTGTTCATATGAAGCGTCGCTCTGCATGCATATGGTGCCGCGCGGATCGCGCTTTAAACTTTTCTCGCTAAGCAGGTGCGGTGCATGGTCGGTAGCAATTACATCAATTCTGCCGTCGAGCAGGGCATTCCATATAGCATCCTTATTGGATGCTTCTTTAATGGCGGGATTGCATTTGATCTGGTAATGAAAATCTTCATAATCATCTGCTGAAAAATGCAGGTGATGTACACAGGCTTCGGCAGTTATTCTTTTATCTTCCAGCGGCAGCATATTGGTAAACAACTGTAACTCTTTTGCTGTGGAGATATGCAATACATGCAGGCGGCTGCCGAATTTTTTAGCGTATTGCACCGCTTTGAAAGATGATTCAAAACATGCTTCCTCATCGCGGATCACCGGATGGTCAGCCGGCTCCAGCTTACCCTTCCGGGCTTTTAGTTTTTCGTAATTGGCCTTGATGACCGATTCTTCTTCGCAATGCGTGGCTATCAGCAACTCGCTTCCTGAAAAAATCTTTTCCAGTGCAAGCGGGTTATTTACCAGCAGGTTGCCTGTAGAAGACCCCATAAAAATTTTCACACCGCAAATCTCGTTTTTCCTGTCATTGGCCTTTAATATTTCTTCAATATTATCATTAGAAGTGCCCAGGTAAAAAGAATAATTTGCCAGTGATGTTTTTTGTGCAGTAAGGTATTTATCATCCAGCAAGACATGGGTAAACGCCGGCGGCATTGTGTTGGGCATTTCCATAAAAGAAGTAACACCGCCTCTTACTGCTGCTTTTGACTCTGTATAAATACTGGCTTTATGAGTAAGGCCCGGCTCGCGAAAATGCACCTGGTCGTCGATCACGCCCGGCAGCAGATGAAGCCCTTCGCCATCAACTTCTTTGACCTTAAAGTTAACGTTAATATTCTGCGAGATTCTTTCAATTCTCTGATTCCTGATCAGCAAATCAGCATTTATTGATTTACCTTCGTTTACGATTTGTATATTTTTTATAATATAATCATTCATATGCGTAAAAATTATTTCTTTAAGCAACTGCTTGGCGTTGTTTTATTGTCAGGCTTCTGCCTTGCTTCCCACGCGCAAACAGACAACATAGAATTACACGATAAACAAACACGATTGATCAATCGTTTAGACATTAAACTCCGCGGCGATTCTGTAATGCAATTTACAACAGTTAAACCTTTTGACCGAAAAAGAATGACTGAAAGAATAGAACTGATAGATTCGCTGGATAAACTGGGCCTGCTGGATGATGTGCTTACCAATGTGGACAGGTATAATATCCGCAGCATGCTGATGAATAACTCCGAATGGACGCAAAATTACTACGACTCCTTTAAGGTGGATAAACCATTCCTGAAAAAACTGTTTCAGACGCCTGCCCATCTTTACGCCGTTGATAAGCGTGAAAAATACAGCCTGGTAATAGATCCGCTGCTGAACCTTCAGTACGGCCGCGCTACCGGTACAACCACATTTGTAAACACCAGGGGCATCAGGATCAGGGGACAGGTAGACAGAAGGTTCGGCTTCTACATTCACCTGAATGACAACCAGGAAAGAGATCCGCTGTATGTGAGGGATTATACGGCTGCACACAGGGCGCTGCCTAATAAAGGCTACTATAAATATTTCGGCAAAAACAGTGATGGCTATGACTTCTGGGACATCCGGGGCGGGCTTACATTTCATGCCGGCAATTACGTGGATTTTCATATAGGCCACGACAGGTTTTTTATTGGCAACGGCTACCGGACTACCTTCCTGAGCGATTTCAGCGCGCCATACCCTTTCCTGAAAATGAATGTACAGGCGGGCAAGTTCAGGTATACTGCTGCAGCGGCGCAAACTATTGCTCCCTACCTGAACAGTGCACGGGATAAAGATTCCACGCTGCCAAGAAACTATATGATGTTTCATTACCTGAGCTGGCAACCTACGGACTGGCTGAATGTAGGTTTCTATGAAAATACTATGTTTAACAGCAAGATCAATGGCGGCATGCAGGTGGGTTTCTTTAACCCGGTGATGTTTAACCGCGCTTATTCCTCGCACATGGGCAATAGCGCCAAATCAAGCATTGGCCTGGATTTCAAGGCAAACTTTGCCAGGCATTACCAGGTGTACGGCCAGTGGCTGATCAATGAATTTCATTTTAACAAAGTACTTAAAACCAACGGCCCATGGGTGAATAAGTTCGGCTGGCAGTTAGGCGGTAAGTACACAGATGCATTCACCATAAAAAATTTAGACCTGCAACTGGAAGGCAACCTGATAAGGCCTTTTACCTACATGGATAAATGGGCGCAGAACAATTACCTGCATTACAACCAGCCATTGGCGCATCCCCTGAGTGCAAATTTTAAGGAGGTGATAGGCATAATCAATTACCAGCCCATACCAAAACTACATCTCAACGCCACGCTGATCGCCTACAAGAAAGGGCTGGATAGCGCTTCTTACAAAACTGCGTATTATTCGCCCAACAATGGCGGTGACCTGTTCAGGAATTACAACGATTTCAGAGAAGCAGAGGAAGGATATAAAGTGGGCCATGGCATTCTCAACACCGCGCTTATAGGCTCTTTCACTGCTTCGTATGAACTGATACAAAATTTATTTTTTGATGTAAATGCCACCATCCGCAACTATAAAGTTGCCGGCCTGCCTGATAACAGGACCAAATGGATCTCTGCCGGGCTCCGCTGGAATATGGCACGCAGGGACAAAGACTTTTTGTGGTAAGCAACTCCGAATGGTCACCTGATATTTACCATATCAAACCCTGCAACACTGATACAGCGGGTCGCAGGGTTAATTGTTTACAATAAAACCAAATACCATTACCTTCACGCTGCATGAACAGGAAAAAATACAAATATCTTTTTTTTGATCTTGACCATACTCTCTGGGATTTTGAAACAAACGCCAAAGAGGCGATGCGATTGGCATTCGGCATCAATCAATTGCATGAAAAAGGCATTGATGATTTTGATGGCTTCTTTGCACGATACAGCCATCACAATGCTATTTTATGGGACAGGTATACCAAAGGCCTCATTAAACAGGAAGAGCTAAGATGGAAAAGAATGTGGCGCGCTATGGTGGAATATAAAATCGGTGATGAGAAACTGGCCAGGAAAATGAGCGAAGACTTCCTGGAAGAACTTCCCAACCAGAAAAATGTATTCCCCTATACCTTTGAAATACTTGACTATCTCAAAGAAAAAAACTATCCGCTATCACTGATCACCAATGGTTTTAATGCCGTCCAGGCAAAGAAGCTGAAAAGCTCAGGGCTTGAAAAATATTTTGATCATGTGATTACTTCCGAACGCAGTAACAGCCTGAAGCCTAAGAAAGAAATATTTGAATACGCCATTACTACCACCTGTTGCGCTACGTGCGACAGCATTATGATAGGCGATAACCTGGATGCTGATATCTCCGGCGCCCTGGGCTGCGGCATGGATGCTGTATTTGTAAACCATATCAATGCCGAGCCTGGTGATATACAGCCTACCTATACCATTACCCACTTAAAAGAATTGGAAGAGATTTTTTAAAACCTCTTCCAATTTTTACTTTACCATCACTTTTGATATCCCGGATCAGAACCTGTATGAAACTGCTGCTGCAAAGTTCCTGGGGTCAATCTGGTTAATGTAGCCACCGCGGAAATAAGAATTTAAACCTACCTGGTCTGTAAGGTTGTTCATATACACTTTCAGATCCCAGTTCCTGATCCTATAGCCCAACTGTGCATTGAGTGTATAATAAGCCGGCATATTGAAAGGCTCCACGCCTGCATTGTTGCCATGCGCATCAGGTTGCAGGCTGTACTCATTTATCGGGCGTTCTCCTACGTAATACGCACCAACACTCATAGACAGCCCGTTGAGCGCTCCTTTATCCACAACATATTGCACCCACCCGTTAGCTGTATGCTTTGGCGCATTCATAGGTGCAGACCCGTTTACATAAGAGGGAGAATTCTTATAGCGTGCATTCAGGTATGCATAGCCAAGCACCACGGTAAGGTTTGGCATCACACGGCCATTCAGTTCAGTCTCAATACCATCGCGCAACAGGTCGCCGGCTTTGTAGTAATAGCCGGTTGCCTGGTTTGTGCCCGGAACATATTCTGTATTGGAAAGATTAGATGTGAAAATGTGGAAATAAGTAAGGTTAAAACGCAGCCTGTTGTCCAGCCAGTCTGACTTAATGCCTCCTTCAATTTGCTCTGTTGTTGACGGCCCGATCTTTTCGCCATTGCTCATTAAGTTTGCTTCACTTCTCAGGCTGGTAGAATTGGTATAAGAGGCAAACAGGTTTACGTTTTCTAATGGCGAAACAATAATGCCTGCGCTCGGGTTCCATGCAGAGCCCCATGTATGCTTATTTGAAGTAAAGCTCTTTGTGATGATTTCGCTGTAACGTAAGCCTAATGCCAGTTTCACGTATTTATTAAATTCTATAACGTCCTGCACCAGTATCCCGAAAGTACTGTAATAAGCCGGCACTTTATTTCCTTCGGTAAAAGCTATTGACTTCCCTGTTTGCAATTGCCCATTATCATCTTTGTACACTACGCGTTCCAGGTCATTTGCATAATCATTGAAAATATTGATTGTGTCAATGTTGGCTGCATTGGCTACGCCGAAAGGAATATTTTTTCCTAACGGGGAAAGTTTGCCGGCATAAGTGGTGGTAAACACGTCAGATATTCTATAGTCGAAACCTGCCTGAGCTGTATGCTTTACCCTGCCTGTATACAGCTCCTGACCTATAAAGTCTACCTGGAAAACTTTATTCTTATCATTGCGCAAACTACGGGACATCCTGCGGGCAAAAGTATTGTATTTATTATCTGCATCTTTTATCAGTGTAGCAGAGGTAGACTGGTTATCTACTTCGTAGAGCGAACTTGCATACAAGGCGCGTACACTGAACTGGTCAGACAGCCGGTGCTCAAGGCGAGCAGTAATACTACCTGTCTTGGTATTGTTGTTGTCTGTGCTCATCCCTAAAAACTTGTTGTAGGGAAGTATATACAATGCATTTTCGCTTTGCAGCGGGTGAAGGTTCACAGCAGATGTCTGCGGCGTACGATTGTCGTTTAAGAAATCTCCTTCCAGGATAATTTTAGTGTCTTCTCCCGGTTTCCAGGCAAAAGAAGGATTAATATACACCCTGTTTGATTTTACATAGCTGCGATAGCTGTCTGCCCTTTCATAAGCGCCGTTGATGCGGAAGGAAACGTTTTTTTTCCTGTCTAAAACCGTTTCTACATCAAAGGTCGGGCGGAACTGTCCCCAGCTTCCTGCGCGTATGCCTATCTCTCCTGCATTGACAAAGTTGGGGGTTTTGGTTACTACATTTATCACACCACCGGCATTACCCAGGTCGGTGATCACACCCTGCGTAATAGCAGCAGCGCCTTTGATCATTTGTATAGACTCCACGCCCTGCATATCTACTACGCCGGAAGCCGTCTGGAACTGACCGTCAATGCGTACGCCATTCTTCAATACAGGTACGCCACGGAAACCACGTGTAGACATAGATTCCTTTACACCTCCGTAACTGCCAAACAATGTAACGCCGGGGATATTGCGCACGGCATCTGTAAGCGTCAATGCACCTTGGTCTTTGATGAGCTTATGGGAAATAATGGAAATGGTTTGTATCTGGTCAGATGGTTTTAAAGGCATGCGCGTAATGGTCTCCAGGCCTTTCGGGCGCCTGTTGCGCTCCCCGAAAACTTCCACATCGTCGAGATGCTCATTTTCTCCTGCCAGCATGATTGTTAATGCAATACTTTTCTGTACACGCAGATCAGCATGCACAACCTCTTTCACATAGCCGCGCATTTCTACTTCTACATGGTACCTTCCTGAATACAATCCGGTAAAAGAAAAATTACCATTATTGTCTGTAAGCGTTTGTTTATTTAATTCCCTGACAGATACCTTTACAGCGCCCATAGGTTCGCCTTCGGCGTTCATAACTTCTCCTGTGATGCTTCTGCCATTTTTCTGAGCTGATAAATTTATACACAACAGCAGGCTCAGCACTGCTAATAAATACCTCTTCATTTCTAGATTTGTTTTTTCTGAGCGCAAATTTGTAGAGATTAAAAAACAATCTGTTTCGAAATCGGGAAAAATTACTTTGAAGAGTTGAGAAGGCTGGGCAAACTATCTTTTTTCATATTTGCACGGTTCACGGAAGT
Source organism: Haoranjiania flava (assembly GCF_025631005.1). Lineage (NCBI taxonomy): Bacteria > Pseudomonadati > Bacteroidota > Chitinophagia > Chitinophagales > Chitinophagaceae > Haoranjiania > Haoranjiania flava. Next base: position 220,401 of record NZ_JAOTPL010000003.1, on the reverse strand, counting down.
ATCTTTTCGTACTTCAGAAGAAGTAGTAATAATTATCACGCCGTTCATACCTTTGGAGCCATAAATAGCCATAGCTTCCGCAGCTTTTAAAATTTTTATTGAAGTAATCTCTTTTTTATTTAAAGCTTTCATTTCCGTGATTGACGCTACTCTTCCGTTAATAAGCACCATTGGCTCGGTGGTTTTTACTGGAGCATATCCTCTCATTCTCACAGACTCATCCTTTCTTTTATTTGATTGGTTCCGGACGCCGCCCACATTTGCCGCTAAAGCATCATCTGATGATTCTCTTTTTTGATATACATCTTTTTGCGGTAAAGCGCCTGTAATACGCGATTTTTTTTGAGTGCTATAACCTACCACAACAACCTCATCCGCTGCATATCTGCCTGGCTGAAGCACAATATCTTTCCCGATGGCAGCAACCGGAATTTCCTTTCGCTCATGTCCAAGGCTGCTGAGCAATAGTGTATCGTTATTATTTATATGAATAGAAAATTCTCCGTTATTATTTGTAAGCACACCCCCACCTGAATTTTTAACCGACACTGAAACGTTAGGCAGTGGATTATTATTATCATCTTTTACCTGAACTTTCAGTTGCCTTCTTTCTGATGAAATCCCGGGAGCCTTACCCTGTAACGATTTTTCAATGAATGTTTCTTCCGGCACTGTCGATAATGCTGCATCTGTAGCCGTTTTTTTTTGCCGCGCGCCTTTTATTGCTATAGCATCTTTTTGATGTGGAATTGCAGTATCAGCATTTTCTGCTATTAAGAGGTTATCTATAGCTTCCGTTGTGTCAATATATTGTTTGGTAAGGGCTGGCGCCTGGTCAGATATTGCCATATTTTCTTTCCGGCCGTGATTAAATACAAGATATACTGCGCCAATAACACATAGCAGCACGCTGGCAGCTAATGTGTACTTCCACCATTTTGTTGATTTATTTACAGGAACAATTCCTGCTGCAGGAGACAATAAAATTTTTTCTTTTATTTCTTTTAAATGAGCTTCGGTTACAGGATTTAAATTGTTTTCATAGCCTTCCATCGAGTCAGACAAAAACCGATCTTCCAGCGCGTACGCCTCTATATCGTGCATTTCTTTTGCCGACATTTGGCCGCTGAAATATCTTTCAATATCTTCTTGCGTATAGTTCTTATGAGGCTTTTTACTCATTATTTTTTTCCATGCATATTTTTAAATTTCTTCTTCCGTTCTGTATCAGGCTTCTTACTTTATTCCATTCATGCCCGGTTTTGTCTGCTACTTCTTGATAGCTTTTGCTTTGCAGGTAAAACAGTTCTATGCTCTGCTTTTGCTCTTCCGGGAGTTTTTTTATACAATCTTCCAGCAGTTTAAAAATTGCTTCCTTATCATTCTCATCATCATGATGCAAAAAATTACCCGATTGCATAAACGTTTCCGGCTCATCATGATCTACGGGCATTTTTTTATCTGTTCTTAATTGCATTAAGCAATGGTTTCTAACAAAAACATATAGCCAGCTTTTAAAGCTGCGAATTTGTTGCCCGGGCAACTTCTGCAATAGCTCCGTGTATATATTCATTACCGCATCTTTCGCCGCTTCTGCACCTGGCAAATATTTAAGCGCCACACCATACACCAGCTCGTAATAACGCAAATACAATTCTGCCAAAACATTCTGATCATGATTTTGTTTGAATGTTTGCAGCAATTCTTCATCCGACAACGAGGAAGATTCTGATATGTTTCTGAGTACAGCCAACCTGGTTCAAAATTAAGTGCAATATTTTTTCTAAAAAACTTTTTAAGGATTATGTAATCATGGGTTTTCATGCATCTACTTATAAAATCAATAAATATTTTTAACATGAAATAGCCATAAAGATTAAGAATCTATACCAACCGGGAATGAGTATTAAATTTAAAAAATTGGTTATTCCATGTGACAACTGAAAAACAAATAAAATATATACACATGAAATAGCCATAAGCAAGGTTGCATACCAACCGCGGATGAATAAAGGCTATTCCATGTGGCAACTGAAAAAACAAATAAATATATACACATGAAATAGCCATAAGCAAAGTTGCATACCAACCGCGAATGAATAAAGGCTATTCCATGTGACCATTAAAAACAGCCGCAAAGCGGCGCACTAAAATATATACACATGAAAAATATCATCATCTTTAGCGCATTCTTACTATTCGCCTGCCCTTTACTTGCCCAGGAACTAAAGAAATATCATGGAAAAGTAATTGACAGCGCAAAAAATCCTATAGTAAGCGCCAGCATAATTATAAAAAACAGTAAAAAAGGAACTACTACAGACCGCCTTGGAAACTTTTCCATACTTGCCAAATCAACTGATGTATTAGTGATCTCCTCCGTAGGCTACCAAACCAGGGAGGTAAAAGTGTCCGGCTTGCACAACCCTGTTATACTATCAACTGTTGCCGAAGCACGGCTTAACGATGTTGTTTTGGTTGGCTATGGCATACAAAAAAAAGCCGATATCACCGGCGCAAGCCCGCATATTTCAATCAGGGGCACAAATAATATTGGCTACTATGGCGTAATGCCTTCTAAACCTTATAACTACAATACAGAAGGCTATGCGGCTACTGATGAGAACGAGTTTAAAAGCGTGAAAAACAACCCGCTTTCCACCTTCTCCTTAGATGTAGATGCAGCTTCTTATGGCAATGTGCGCAGGTTTATCAACCAGGGCATGATGCCTCCTGATGGCTCCGTAAGAGTGGAAGAGATGATCAACTACTTTAGTTACAATTATCCGAAACCTACTGGCAAGAAGCCTTTCGGCGTTTATACAGAATATGCCGCCGCACCCTGGAACCTTGATCATGGGCTGATGATGGTAAGCCTGCAAGCAAAAAAGATACCTGCTGAAAAGCTGCCTGCATCTAACCTGGTGTTTTTAATTGACGTGAGTGGAAGCATGTACCCGGCCAATAAACTTCCGCTGGTGCAGGCATCCATGAAACTACTGACAGAGCAGTTGCGCGCAATAGATAAGGTAACCATTGTAACCTATGCAGGCAATACATCGGTGCTTATGCCGGCAACATCAGGCGAAGAAAAAATAAAGATCAAAGACGCCATCGATCGACTGACTGCAGGTGGCTCTACGCATGGATCCGCAGCTATAGAGCTGGCATATAAATCTGCACAGGAAAACTTTATCAAAGGCGGCAACAACAGGATCATACTTTGTACAGACGGAGACTTTAATGTAGGCCAGACAAGCGATGCAGCATTGGAAAAACTGATCGAAGAGAAAAGAAAAAGCGGTGTGTTCCTTACGATCCTGGGCTATGGCATGGGCAACTATAAAGACGATAAAATGCAGATCCTCGCCCAGAAAGGCAATGGCAACCATGCATACATAGACGGTATTACCGAAGCGCGCAAGGTACTTATCAACGAATTCGGCGGCACATTGTTTACCGTTGCCAAAGATGTAAAATTTCAACTGGAGTTTAATCCGGCACAGGTGCAGGGGTACAGGCTGGTGGGCTATGAAACAAGGTTATTGAACAATGAAGACTTTAACGATGATGCCAAAGATGCGGGTGAAATCGGCAGCGGCCACACGGTGACTGCATTCTACGAAATAATTCCCGCAGGAGTGAAAACCGGTTTGCTGAAAGATGTTGATGCTTTAAAATATCAAAACAAAAACACACCAAAAAATAATTCTGCAGAGCTGGCTACTGTAAAGCTACGCTACAAGGAACCCGATGGCAATAAAAGCCAACTGATCACGGAAAGTATTTCCTCTGTAAAGAAAGCTCTGGGTAATGCATCTGAAAATTTTCGCTTTGCCAGCGCAGTTGCGGGTTTCGGGCAGATACTTTCCAACTCAAAGTTCAAAGGCGATTACTCGTTTACCAAAGCATTTGAGCAGGCTAAAAATGCTCTCGGCAAAGATGAGGAAGGCTACAGGTACGAATTTACCCAACTCATACAAAAATCTGAGAAATTAAACAGCAAGGAAATGCCCAAAGGGGTACACGGTATAGATTAGAATAAACTTTTAAATTCCGGTTGCAAAGTATGCAAACTACTGCATGCTTTGCAACTTTTTTATGAAAGCCTATTGCCCTGATCAGGCAGACGTACAGCGATGTAGCTCTTTCGCCATTCGATGTAGCCTTTTATGCACATGCCCGTAAAGAATACGGAAAGCGCTGCGTAAAAATAAAGATGCCTGTCTACCTGCAACCAGATACTACAACCATTCAATACAAACCAGTATATCCACGCAGATAAGACTTTACGCGCCTCGAGCACCGTAGCGCTTACGCCAAATACCGTCATAGCAGTATCTATGTAAGGCCGCGGAGAATCTGTATACATATCCATTAAATGCCCCACGCCGATAGTGATAATCGTACAAAGTAAAATATTAACCAGGTGTGCCTTAATGCCATATTCAACCACAGGCGGCGACTCCGTATTCTGTAATTTATTCCTGTTCCAGTAATACCATCCGTACAAACCCGCGAGTATGTAATACACATTCAGCACAGCCTCCAGGTATAATTTGGTTTCAAAATAAATAAACACTGTAATCAGTGAGCTTAGAATACCAAAGATCCAGCACCAGATATTTTCTTTAATGATCAGCACCAGGTAAAGCACACCGCAAATAACGCCGGCGACCTCTAACCAATTCTTCCATAAAAAACTAAATACTTCCTGCAACGCCATGCTTGTGGTTTGTGATTTCAATTGAGCAGCGAATATAAGTATTTACACAAAAAACACTATTTTTGTTTGCCATAAACATTTAAAACAAGCTGTAACAAACACTATGTCACATAATTTATTACAAGGTAAGAAAGGTATTATTTTCGGCGCGCTCAATGACCAGTCCATTGCCTGGAAAGTAGCATTGAAATGCCACGAGCAAGGCGCCGGGATAGTGCTTACCAATGCACCCATCGCTCTGAGAATGGGGGAAATAAACAAACTGGCCGAAGCCATCAACGCTCCCGTTATCGGTGCTGATGTCACCAACCTCTCCGACATCAACAATCTGATTGAAAAGTCTGTAGAGCACTTTGGCGGTAAAATAGATTTTATACTGCACAGCGTAGGCATGAGTATGAACATGCGCAAAGGCAACCCATACACAGACTTGAATTATGATTTTACTTTAAAAACAATGGACATTTCTTCTATCAGCTTTCATAAAGTAATGCAGGCTGCTTACCAGAAAGATGCCATGAACGACTGGGGCAGCATTGCGGCGCTTACTTACATTGCTGCACAACGCGTATTTCCTGACTACAGCGAAATGGCTGATGCCAAAGCGCTGCTCGAAAGCATTGCAAGAAGCTGGGGATACCACTTCGGCATTAAAAACAAAGTGCGCGTAAACACTATTTCCCAATCACCCACCAGGACTACTGCAGGCGGCGGCGTTAAAGGCTTTGACGGCTTTATGGACTTTGCCGAAAAGATGAGCCCGCTGGGTAATGCAGATGCAGATGCATGCGCAGATTACGTGGTAACGCTCTTCAGCGACCTTACCAGATATGTCACCATGCAAAACCTTTTCCACGATGGCGGCTACAGCAGCACGGGTGTTACCCAGACTGTGATTCAGCAAATGGAAAAGCAATAAAAAAATTCTTTAAAACAATTTATACAAGGACGGCACACGCTGTCCCTTTTTTTAATCAGCGTTTAAACGCGGGATGATAATTTTCCAAAGTTCTTTTAAGAAAGTGCTTATCTATATGGGTGTAGATCTCTGTGGTGGTAATGCTTTCATGCCCCAGCATTTCCTGTACCGCCCGCAGGTCTGCGCCGCCCTCTATCAGGTGTGTGGCAAATGAATGGCGGAAAGTATGCGGCGAAACATTTTTTTTAATTCCTGCTGCCAATGCCAGATCTTTGATCAGCGTGAATACATACACGCGCGAAAGGTTCTTGCCGTTCTTATTCAGGAATACATAATCTTCATAACCCTTAGCCGCCTTCGCCTGCTTTCGAGTGGTTTCCATGTAAAGCTGAATTTGCCTGCTGGCTGCAGCGCCGATCGGTACAAGCCGCTGCTTATCCCCTTTGCCGGTGACCTTGATAAAATCTATGTCCAGGTACAGCCAACTGAATTGCAGGTTTACTACTTCGCTTACACGCAATCCTGAGCTATACATTACTTCCAGGATGGCCTTGTTTCTTTCGCCGTCAGGCCGGCTCCTGTCTACCTGGCTGATCATGGATTCAATCTCCTCAAAACTAAGCACGTCGGGCAATGTGCGCTGTATCTTAGGCAATTCAAGCAATACAGCCGGATCGGTGTCTATGATCTTTTCCAGCACACAATATTTAAAAAAACTTCTGATGCCCGAAATGGTGCGTGCCTGGCTTTTGGCATTCATGCCGGAAGAAGCTATATGATGTATAAAGCCCTGAAGCAAAGTGTGATCAACTTTATCAAGCGATGCAGCGCCGCTTTTCTCCTGCAAATAAGCTGTAAGCTTGCGCACATCGCGCAGGTAAGATTCCACCGAGTTTGCACTCAATGATTTTTCCAACTGCAGGAAAGACTTGTATCCGTTTATCTCAGATTGCCACATGAAAGAAATTAATGATGTGCGCATCAAAAGTACACATCTTCATTGAACCAATAATCAATCTTATCCTTATACATATTAATCGCAAGCACATCGAAACATACCAATTTCCATTGTGGATTACGGTACTGGTATTCTTCAGCGCCCTTTTTCATCTGTTCCATTTTCTTCTTCGAAACACTTTCTTCCGGGTAGCCAAACGTTGTACTGGTGCGGGTTTTAACTTCTATAAAATGCAGTACACCGTTTTGCGAAGCAATAATATCAATTTCCACAAATTTGTGGCGCCAGTTTCTTTCCAGGATCACAAATCCTTTCTGCTGTAAAAATTCTACAGCCAGGCCTTCGCCGCTATTGCCAGTGATCCTGTTGCTCATCAGTCAAATTTAGAATTAATTTTTGTGTTGTAAATTGCAGCAAATTTTATTTATGGAACAGCAAGAAAATATTTTTCTTTTAAAAGGAAAAGTACAACATTACGACTGGGGCGGAACTGATTACCTTCCTGAACTTTTACAATTTGAGAATAACGGGAAACAGCCCTGCGCTGAATACTGGATGGGCGCTCATGCATCAGCCCCGTCAATACTTATTTGCAATAGTGAAGAGCGGCCGTTGAATGAACTTATAAAAAATGATCCCGGAAAGTTCATAGGTAAAAAAGTACAGGAGCGGTTCGGCGAATTGCCTTACCTGCTGAAAATACTCGACGTAAAGAAAATGCTTTCCATACAGGTGCATCCTACCAAAAGCGAGGCAGAGAAAGGGTTTGATGCGGAAGAAAAAAAAGGCACACCTGTTAATGCCGCCAATAGAAATTATAAAGACCGGAACCATAAACCGGAAGTGATGATTGCGCTAAGCGAGTTCTGGCTGTTGCACGGATTCAAGACTGAGGAAAAGATTGCACAGGTATTAAATGAAGTTGAGGCGTTTCATCCGCTGCAAAATATTTTTAAAGAAAAAGGTACAAAAGGTTTGTACCAGCATGTAATGGAGATGCCGCAGAACGAAGTAAACACCATGCTTTTACCGCTTGTGAAAAATATATTGTCCAACAAAGCCAGCGATAAATCCAAACCGGAATACTGGATACAAAAATTGTTTGCAGAAAATAAATCCGAAGAGCCGGGCGATTTGGACAAAGGGATTTTTTCAATCTATTTCTTTAACATTGTAAAAGCAGAAAAGGGAGAAGCCATATTCCAGGGTGCGGGTTTGCCTCACGCATATCTTGAAGGCCAGAACGTAGAGCTGATGGCCAACAGCGACAATGTGTTGCGCGGCGGCCTTACTTCTAAATATGTAGACGTGCCTGAACTATTGAAGCATACTTCGTTTGAAGGCATAGTGCCTAAAGCGCTGCAGCCGCAGCTTAATAAGAATGAAAAAATCTTCAACTGCCCGGTGCCGGATTTTGGCATTTCCGAGATCACGTTAGGCGAAAACGAAACGATACAACTGCAAACCGGTTCACTGGAAATATTGTTTGTATTAGAAGGTGATATCACGGTAGAATCAGGTAGCAAAAAGATCGATGCAAAACGCGGAGAAGCAATAGCCGTGCTGCCGGCAAGCGATTTTAGAATTACATCCAAAACCGGGAACAGCGTTGTGTACAAAGCTTTTGTTCCATAAATTTTACCTATGCAGATCATCATTACCGGCGCAAGCAAAGGAATTGGGAAAGCCATTGCATCTGCCTTTGCCAGGGACAATAAGCATACGCTTTTTCTTTGTGCAAGAAACATTTCAGCGCTGCAGAAAACAGCAGCGGAAATTTCTGCTCAATATCCTGAAACGCAGGTGCACTGCCGCTGCTGCGATGTAGGCGATAAGCAGCAGCTACAACAATTTGCAGATTTTATTTTAAGCTTTGGTAAGCCGGTTGATGTGCTGGTAAACAATGCCGGCACTTTCCTTCCCGGCAGTGTATACAATGAGCCGGAAGGCACACTGGAAAAAATGCTCAACATCAATTTAATGAGCGCGTATCATCTCACGCGTATGCTGGCACCACAATTTATCCGACAGCAAAGCGGCGCTATTTTTAATATTTGTTCCATTGCGTCGCTTACTGCCTATGCAAACGGCGGCAGCTACAGTATCAGCAAATATGCGCTGGCTGGCTTTACCAAAAATTTACGCGAAGAGCTGAGACCCTTTGGCATCAAGGTTTGCGGCGTATACCCCGGCGCTGTCATGACGGATAGCTGGGCAGGTTCCGGCGTTGACCCCGGCCGCATTATGCAGGCTGATGATGTAGCGAAAATGATCTATGCGGCTACGCAGTTATCACCACAGGCGGTGATAGAAGACATTGTGTTACGTCCGCAATTGGGGGATTTGTAATGTGCAGGAACGCGCCTCGAGGGCTTCATCATATAATTTCAATGTGGGGACGCGCCTCGAGCATTCATCATATAATTTCAATGTGGGACGCGCCTCAAGCATTCCTCATATAATTTCAAATGTGGGAACGCGCCTCGAGGGCTTCATCATATAATTTCAAATGCAGTAACGCGCCTCGAGGTGTTCATCATATAATTTCAATGCAGGAACGCGCCTCGAGCATTCCTCATGTAATTTCAAATGTAGAACGCGCCTCGAGGGCTTCATCATATAATTTCAATGTGGGAAGGCACCTTGAAGGCTTCATCATATAATTTCAATGTGGGAACGCGCCTCGAGGGCTTCATCATATAATTTCAATGTGGGGACGCGCCTCGAGGCGCGTCCCTGCAATACAATCACCATCACACAATATAATCTGGCAGGAACTGCAAACCATCCAACAACATTATTAAAACCAGCCATTCTTTTTAAACACATAGATCATATACACAGGTATCAACAGCATAAAGGCAATGGCTATGTAAAATGCATAAGGGTTGTTGAGGAAGGGGATGTATTTGAAATTCATGCCGAAAATGCCGCCGATAACGGTTGCCGGCGCCAGCAGGCAGGTAACAATCGCTGTCACTTTCATGGAGCGGCTTAGTTTGTTATTTTCCTGGTTAAGGTACAGGTCCTGGATGTTGGAGATAGATTCCCGGTAGTTTTCCACCATTTCCCTGGCCTGGTTTATATGGTCGCTTACATCTTTCAGGTAGCGCAGGGTTCTTTTATTAAAAAAGCTGTCTTCATTGCGCATCAGCACAGTGATGATATCGCGAAAGGGATAAATGTTCCTGCGCAGGATCATCATCTCACGGCGGTAAAAAATGATCTTGGCAAAAGACCGCTTGTTTAGATTGTTGAGGATTTCATCTTCCACCGTTTCAATGCGCATGGAGAGCTTATCCATTAAATAAAAATAATCATCTACAATCGCATCCAGCAATTCATAAAAAAGAAAATCAATACTGTTGAGCCGCACTTTGCTGTCTTTGTTCTGCAGCCTTAACCTTAATTTTCCGAAAGCATCTTTACCGTGCTCCTCCTGGAAAGTGATCACAAATTTTCTGCCGCAGATAATGGAGATCTGTTCCTGCTCTATAAAGAAACGGTTATTGTTGTAGGAAAGCATGTAAACAAGGCAGTAAATATAATTTTCAAAGGTATCCATTTTGGCATTGTGGCCGATGCTGGAAATATCTTCTTCCACCAGGTCGTTGATGCCGAAAGTTTGCGCGATGAATTTTATTTCATCGCGCTTTAATCCTTCAATATTCAGCCATACATTGTACCTGGAATCTTTTAATCGTGCACATTCCTGCACAGAGGCAAACTCATGCTCTATGAGCTCCTGCTCATTATATTCATATGCCTTAATGTAGGTGTGCTCTACATCCTGCCGGAGCTGGTTGTTGATGGGATTATTATAAAATATTTTTCGGGATTCCCCAAGCTTCAGAAAAGACAAGGTATTTGAAATAGTATCTGTAATGCCCATGAATATTGTGTTTTAACGGTTTATCTTAAAACCATGTTCCTGTCTGCATCAAGCCTTATCAGAATAAAAATAAGTATGGTAAACGAAAGCAGGGAAGAGCCGCCGTAGCTGATCAGCGGCAGCGGTATGCCCACCACAGGAAAAAGCCCGATGGTCATACATACATTAATGGCAATATGCATAAATAAAATGCTTGCCACACAATAAGCGTAAATACGGCTGAAAGCGCTGCGTTGCCGCTCTGCTGCCCTGAGAATGCGCAACAAAAGCATCAGGAAAACACCTAAGAAAGCGACTGACCCCAGAAAACCAAACGCCTCGCCTACGGAAGTAAAAATAAAATCTGTATGCTGCTCAGGCACATACTTACCGCGCGTTTGCGTGCCTTTTAAAAATCCCCGGCCCGTAAGCCCGCCCGAACCGATGGCAATCTTGCTCTGGCGTACGTTGTAATCGTCCGGCTGCATTACTTTTTTATCCTGAGCCTCGCGTTTTTGGGCATGGGCATTGAGGCTGCAATCGTAAGGTTTGCCCACCATAGCATACACCCTGGTAGTCTGGTAGCATTGCAGTACGTTGTTAAAAATATATGGCACGGCAAAGCGTTGTGTGCCCACACATGCAGCCCACATCAATAAGATTGCCAGCAGCAGGCTGCGGTTGCGCTTTATTTTTCTTCTCATAAACCAGATCACGCCGAGGGCAATCAGCGAGAGTATTACAGCCAGCGTGTTAGGGTCTACCAGTAAGGTGGCTATTACCAATACGGCAAAAGAAAAACCTACGATCAGTATCCACGGCGGCAGGCCCTCGCGGAACATGACTATAAAAAAACCGCAGTACACCAGGGCAAGCCCGGTCTCATTCTGCAAGATCGAAAGCAATGCCGGAAGCATGGCAATACCTACTGCTATCAATTGCGATTTCATCTTTGAGAAGTCCAGGTCCTGCATGGAAAGATACTTCGCCAGAGCAAGCGATGTAAAAATTTTGCACACTTCTGCCGGCTGAAGATTAAAGCCCCCGCCCAGAGGTATCCAGCTCCTGGAGCCGCTGATATTTTTACCGATCATAAAAGTGAGGATCATTAAAAATAAACCCAGCAGATAAGAAAGATTGGCAAAAGATGTATACAGCTTACTATCGCTCAATAAGATCAGCGTGGCAAAAAAGGCGCTTACAATAGCAAATATCAGCTGTTTGCTATAATTGGTATTGCCCGAGAAAAAAGAAGATGCCCAGTTGCTGTCAGGATCGTACTCTACCATGAAAATGCAAAGAATACCAATGGCAACCAGCATACCGTAAAGCCATACCATTACCCAGTCTATTCCTTTTGATAATTTACTTTCTTCGCGGTACATGTGTTATCGTCTTTTTCCTGATGTATCTTTATGCTCTATGATTGCAGCAGGCGGCTGCCTGTAAATGGTATTGCCCTGCCCGCCCGTATTTTTATTTCCCCGCTCTGCTTCCGGATCAAAAGTTCTCTTGATCACTGCCACCTGGTTTTCTGTATAAGAAAGTTCCCTGCCCGTGAGCGGATCTTTATCTACATTGTCTGCCATGCTCTTTTGTTGCCTTGAATAAGATGCAGAGTCCCTGGTTTTGTACCAGCGTTTAATTTCTGCAGGTATTTTATCTACCTTCGAAAATTCTTCTGCCTTCTTAGCGCTTTCTGCCGATAAAGTATCGTTCAGGTACTTCTCCATCATATACGCAGCAATGGGACCAGCCCATGTACCGCCGTAGCCGGCATTTTCCACTACTACGGCAATAGCTATTCTGGGGTTGTCAACGGGTGCAAATGCCACAAACAAAGCGTGGTCCTGGCCGTGAGGGTTTTGTGCCGTACCTGTTTTAGCTGCTATCTGGTGGCCGGGCACCTTTATCCTTGCAGCAGTACCGAATGTGGCCACGTCTGCCATGCCTCGTTTTACCACTTCGTAGGCAGTATCGGCAATGTGCAGGTCAGCATGCTTTTTACGGTATTTAGCCATATATACTGTATCGGCAATGGTTTCTTCCTGTATGCTGTCTACAATATGCGGCACGTAGTAATAGCCTTTGTTGGCAATGATGCACATACTGTTGGCCATCTGCAAAGGCGTAGCAGTCATCTTATCCTGCCCGATGCCCAGCGTGATCATATTACATGCCACCCACCGGTTGCCGTAATCTTTGTTGTACACCGATGTATCGGGGATGTTGCCTTTGTATTCACCGGGCAGGTCAATGCCGGTTCTCACGCCAAGGCTGAAAGAGTTCATATATTGCTGCCATTTTACATAGCCCAGTTTATCTGATTTGTATTTGGGATTTTCCACCACAATTTTAAACAGCTGGCTGAAGTAAGAGTTGCACGAGTTTGCCAGTGCTACACGCAGGTTAGAGGCATGCCCCGGATTTCTGTGTGTGCAACCTACACGAATGCCCCGGCAGCCAAAGTATGCTCCCCCGCAACCGTAGCCGTAGCCGGGCGTTATTACCCGTTCTTCCAGTGCTACCAGCGCGCCCAGAGGCTTGAATGTAGATCCCGGAGGATATGTACCCTGCATCGCCCTGTTGTACATGGGCCTGGCCGTATCTAATATCAACCGGCCATAATTCTTTCTTCTCTGGCTGGGAGAGAGAAGATTGGGGTCAAAGTTTGGCGCAGTGACCATAGCAAGTATGCCGCCGGTCTTTGGGTTGATGGCCACTGCTGAGCCGAGTTTGTGCTTAAAAAGTTTTTCACCCAGTTCCTGTAATTCTATGTCCAGGCTGGTATAAAGATTCCTTCCCGCTATGGCCACGGTATCATAAGCGCCGTTGTCGAATGATCCTATTATTCTTGACCTGTTGTCGCGCAGCAATTGTTGCACGCCACGCTGGCCCATCAATACTTTTTCATACGTGAATTCAAGCCCGGCAACACCTTTATAATCGCCCGACTGGTAGCCTTCTTCAGGGTGCTCTTCCAGGTACTTCGCATCTACCTCTCCCAACCGGCCTACAATGTTAGCGCCCACTTTGTATGGATAGGAACGCATAGGCCTGTCCTGCAAATAAAAACCGGGAAACTTGTACAGGTTCTCATTGAGCACTGCATACATCTGCGGCGTGAGCAGCGGCTCGAAAGAACCCTGCCGGTAGTTGCCGTTTTTGATGATAGCGGTAAGCATGCGCTCCCTGTACTGCGCAGTATCAATACCCAGGATATTGCAGAGTGCGAAAGTATCTACTCCCCTGCGAGCTTCGGCAGGCACGACCATCAGGTCGTAGGAGACCTGGTTGGTAAGTATAGGCTTCATTTTTCGGTCATAAATGATGCCCCTGTCCGGGTATATCACTTTGCGGTAAATTGCATTTCCTTCAGCCTGCAGGCGCAGGTTTTTGGAAAACAGCTGCAGGTTCATCAACTGAAAAAATATGATGACGAACAGCGCCACCATAATAGCTGTGATTATTTTGCTGCGTACCTGTAAACGTTGCGGATTGATCATTCAAAAAAATCTTGATATATCGTTTTTACAAAAATAGAAGAAAAGACGGGGAAAGCAAACGCAATTGTTTGTTATAGTTTCTACTCGGCATTTGTCCTGAACCTGGCCTTGCGAAAAGTGATCATCTCGGCAATCAGCATAAGGCCTATGCTCACTATAGTGGATAGCGTAACCTTTCCTATGAAGTAAAAGAAATTACCAAACTGCATCCACTCTATCAATACAATCACCACATGATGAATAAACGTAAGTATCAGCAGGTAGATGGTGTACTGCGGCAGGCCCATGCTTCGTACGCTCGGCTCAAAATAAGTGATCTCTACTTTTTCGTGCGGCAGCAGCGCGTTTAAAACAAAGGGGCGCACAAAGCCGATCATCACACAGGATGCGGCATGCAAACCGGGCGTGCCTGAGAACATATCCATTACCAGCCCGAAAACAAAGCTGATGATCAGCAGCCAGTTGCGCGATATGTCAAAGGGGAGCCATAAGATAAAAAGCAGGTATAGCCAGGGCTTGATGTATTGATGCAACAGCGGTACTTTGTCCAGCACAAATGCCTGTACAAGAATAAAAAGAATGAACCGGATAATATTTTTTAATAATACACTCATTATCTTTTCTGTTGTGCGCCTGCAGCATGCAGGTCTTTCAGACGCTGGGCATCTTCCAGCATGCGCTGTTCTTTAAATAGCTGGTTTTTGATAATATAAACATATTGCAAAGTCCTGAAATTGGCCCCTGTCTTTACTTCCAGCTGATGAAAGCTGGTAGAAGGATCGCGCTTTACTGAATGTATGCGGCCAATCACCACCCCTGCAGGGAAGCTTCCTGATGCGTTGCTGGTGACCACTGTATCGCCCGGTTTTACATCCAGGGTTTTGGGAATATTTCTGAATTGTACAAAGTCCGGCGACTTGCCGTTCCACTCCACATAACCGGTATAGTTATTTTTCAGGAACATGGCGCTCACCTTACTGTTGTGATTGAGCAGGCCCATTACGATAGCAAAGTTCTTGCTGACAGAAACTACTTTTCCCACAATACCTGTGGGGCATACCACCGCCATATCCGCCGCGATGCCATCGTCGCTGCCTCTTTGCACAGTGATGTAATTATTTTCGTTGGTCACAGAGTTATTTACCACTTTGGCGGGTATGTATGCAAACTGCTGATAAAATCTCCTGCCGGATGTATCGCGTACAAGCGAGTCGGTCAGAACCCTTGTGCTGTCAGTGTTTAACGTGTCTGTCAGATACAAGGTTTTATGCAACATATCTTTCAGCCTCGCGTTTTCTTCAACCAGTATTTTGTTCGTTTTTTTAAGATCAAAAAAGTACTGCAGGTCGTTGTAGTTGCGCTGTATTTTGCCTACATATTCGTTGAAAACATTTGAATAAACAGCAGCATAGGAATCATTGTACCTTATCAAAAAAGAAATACTTAAAACTTCCAGCAAAACAAACAGGAAGAAGGTAAAATATTTTTTTATAAATAAGATAATGTTGCGCATGCCAGGTAGCGGAAAGGTAAATTAAAAAGTCAAAAGCAGAAATTTTTTTAATGGCATTTCACTTTTGACTTTGGTTATAAATTTTAAATTTTATTATCGCATAATGAATGGATATCTCTGGTAATTTTTTAAAGCGATGCCGGTACCGCGTACCACGCTTTTAAGCGGATCGTCGGCTACATGTACCGGAAGTTTTATCTTCTGGCTTAACCTTTTATCCAGCCCTCTCAGCAATGCCCCACCGCCTGTAAGGTACAGGCCTCTGCGATAGATATCCGCGGAAAGCTCAGGCGGCGTGGTTTCCAGCGCGCGCAAAATAGCTTCCTCAATTTTAAAAATAGATTTATCCAATGCTTCTGCAACTTCCTGGTAGCTTACCATGATCTGCTTAGGCACGCCTGTTACCAGGTCGCGGCCGCTTACCGGCAGGTCGTCCGGCGGGTTGTCAAGGTCTTTGAGTGCAGCGCCTAATTCTATTTTGATCTGTTCGGCCGTACGCTCGCCTATCAGCAGGCTGTGGTAGCGCCTCAATGCTTCCATAATATCTGCCGTAAATTCATCGCCCGCAATGCGGATGCTCTGATCGCACACAATGCCGGCCAGGGCAATCACCGTAATGCCGGTAGTGCCGCCGCCTATGTCAATGATCATGTTGCCCACGGGCTCTTCCACGTCTATGCCGATACCGATAGCAGCAGCCATCGGCTCATCTATGAGATATACTTCTTTAGCGCCGGCCTGTGCGGCACTGTCTCTTACAGCACGTTTCTCTACTTCGGTAATGCTTGAAGGAATACAGATAAGCATTCTCCAGCTTGGCGGTATCAGCGGCTTTTTGGGATGCAGCATCCTGATGAGTTCCCTGATCATGAGCTCGGCTGCGTTAAAGTCTGCTATTACGCCATCTTTCAGCGGGCGGATGGTTTTGATGCTTTCGTGCGTTTTTTCGTGCATCAGCAAAGCTCTTTTACCCACTGCCATTACGTCTTTAGGATTGTTCCTGTTCAGCGCTACAATGGAAGGCTCGTTTACCACTATCTCATCATTGTGTATGATCAGCGTATTGGCAGTACCTAAGTCCATTGCTATCTCCTGGGTAAAAAAATTAAATAGTCCCATTATTGTAGTTACGTCTTTTTGTATTGTTTTGAGTATGCAAAATGAACCAATATTCCTGAAATTTCCAAAATGAGTTTTTGAAATATGTATTTTTTTGCATATTTTGTTCCCTACGCAATTTTACATCATTATTTCAAATCATTGAAGGGATTATTTTTTATTTAACAAAGTTGGAAACCTGGAAGTTGATTGGCAGCTTCTACTAAATTGAATTAGGATTCAGGATTTAAGTTATCTCATCCAGTGACTTGACTTCATACTTCCGCGCGGGGCAAGTGGAAACACGTCAGCTTTTCCTCGGGCAGAAGAAACCTCAAGCGGGAACAATCTAAATGTAGAGAGAATTTCTCTCTGCGATCTTCGCGCAAAAAACTTTGCAGCCTTCGCGTGAAACAAAAATTTGCAATTGATGCACAGCAATAAAATTTTCTCGCAGAGTGCGCCAAGGCGTACGCAAAGAAGTGGAGGTGTATAAGTGTGATCGAGTGATGATGTGATGGAGTGATGGAGTGATGGGTAAAAGACTGCTTCTAAACCTTCCCTGCATTACGGTTTATCACAGTGACGAGTCCGTCTTTGCGAGCGGGGCAAGTGGAAACACGTCAGCTTCCTCGGGCAGAAGAAACCTCAAGCGGGAACAATCTAAATGTAGAGAGAATTTCTCTCTGCGATCTTCGCGTAAAAACTTTGCAGCCTTCGCGTGAAACAAAAATTTGCAATTGATGCACAGCAATAAAATTTTCTCGCAGAGTGCGCCAAGGTTTTCGCAAAGAAGTGGAGATGTATAAGTGTGATCGAGTGATGATGTGATGGAGTTATGGAGTTATGGGTAAAAGAGTGCTTCTAAACCTTCCCTGCATTACGGTTTATCGCAGTGACGAGTCCGTCTTTGCCGGGGCAAGTAAGAAACATGTCAGCTTTTCCTCGGGCAGAAGAAACCTCAAGCGGGAACAATCTAAAAAATGTAGAGAGAATTTCTTTCTGCGATCTTCGCGTGAAAACTTTGCGGCCTTCGCGTGAAACAAAAATTTGCAATTGATGCACAGCAATAAAATTTTCTCGCAGAGTGCGCCAAGGCTTAAACGCAAAGAAGTGGAGGTGTATAAGTGTGATCAAGTGATGGAGTGATGGAGTTATGGAGTTATGGGTAAAAGACTGCTTCTAAGCCTTCCCTGCATTACGGTTTATCGCAGTGACGAGTCCGTCTCCAGATTTTTTTCGCAAAGGGATATACGGCTTCCCTCTCTTCTCCTCTTCCTTACATTTTCTCAACCCGCTCTTTCAGGTCCAGGTACCATTTTTTATCATTGTCGTCGAAGAATGGCAGCAGCTTTTCAGGGTACTTTTGTTCGGCTACTATAAAGCAATTTTTAGCATAGGCAGTATCACCGGCTTGCAAGGCATACTCTGCGGTCCATGCATGTACAAAGCGCACTACATTCAGCATCTGGAGATTATCCGGATTATTGAGGTGAACCGTATCCTGCTTCCTTATTGCTTCAAGTGCAGGAAGCCGCGACCGCAGATAATTTACATCGTTGGAATTTTTGTAAGGGTTCAGCTTCACCGTAAGGCCACGCAACTGCAGGTAATTTTCTGTATTCAAATAAAGCCGCTGGTTTACAGGCAGGCCCGAGGGAAAGAACACATCATCGCGCAACTGGTTTTGCTGTAAGAGTTGTAAAGTTATGAAATCAGACCGCAGCAATGTGCCGTCAAAAGAAGGCTTGATCTGCCAGGTCAGGATACTGTCGCCGTAAGCCGGGTAGCGTGAATTAATCATAGACACATCTTTCGTGATCCATGTGCGCGAGCTGATGGCGTTCAGCACTTCCGGTGACATAGACAATTCCATCTTACCGCTGCTTACCATCAAAGGCGCATACCAGCTCGTATTGAGATAGTCGAGATTGATGGAACGTATATCCTGCCTTGCTTTCAGCACATGTTGCAGGTAGGCAATGTAATAAACCTGCAGATCGCCGGTGGTAAATAAATAAGCGCTGTCGGAGCATTCATCCAGCATTTGAGAAAAATATTTCAGCATCACCGGGTTTATGCCGCCCCTTTTCCTGGCTTCCTGTAAGCACCAGGCTGTAGAGTCTGTTTTATGCTGGTACAGGTAACGCATAGCCTGGCCGCCCCAGACAGACAATATTTTAGAATGCGGGTCAAGCAGCAGCCTTTCGCCGGAATACCTGCCGTTGCTTAATTCCAAAGCATTCTGAAAACATTCGCTTGCTTTTTGTGCCAGCAATAAATTTGAGTGAATAATATTTTCTCCATCCAAAGCGTTGAATTTATCTATGGCATAGCCCAGGAAATACCACGCTTCCGGGTTGCCTGGGTTAGCAATGGCATACTTTTCCAGTGCAGCGCCCACATCCGTAAAATCAACCTCTTCCCGAGCATTGATTTTTCTGCGCATCTTTTCTTTAGCACGATCAAAGTCGCGGCGCGACTCTTCCTGCTGCGCAAAAGAACCATTGACAAAACAAGCCAGCAACAGCAGAACTGTTACTTTTTTTAAAAATGATGATATGAAATGCCTGTTATTCAAATTCGTAACCAATGTCTTGCCTGTAATACATTCCTTCAAAAGATACCTGCTCCAGTATTTCTTTGGACTGCGCCACTGCTTGCTGTATAGAATTTCCGGAAGAGGTCACAGCCAGCACTCTGCCGCCATTGGTAACCACATGATCTCCTTCAACTCTTGTACCTGCATGAAAAATTATGCTGTCGCCGGTGTGTTGCGGCAGCCTGACGGTTTTGCCTTTCTCATAATCGCCGGGGTACCCTCCGCTGACAGCTACTATGGTAGCGATTGCCCGCTTGTCAATACTTACATTACAGTCTTTCAGCGTTCCGTTGCCAACTGCCAGGAATAATTCCACCAGGTCGTTTTTAAGACCAGGGAGCACTACTTCTGTTTCAGGATCGCCCATGCGGGCGTTGTATTCAATTACAAAAGGCTCGCCCTGTATGTTGATCAGCCCAAAGAAAATAAATCCTTTGTACACGATCTGCTCGCTGTAAAGCCCGTTGACCGTAGGCTTTATAATGCGCTCTTCTACCTTCTGCATAAACTCACCTTCTACAAAAGGAACGGGCGTAACGCAACCCATGCCGCCGGTATTGAGGCCGGTATCTCCTTCACCGATCCTTTTGTAATCTTTGGCGTGACCGATAATTTTATAGTCATTGCCGTCTGTAAGCACAAATACACTGGCTTCGATACCATCCAGAAATTGCTCTATCACCACTTTGGCAGATGCATCTCCGAACTGCTTGTGAATGATCATCCCCTCGAAAGCCTGCAAAGCCTGTTCATGTGTTGCAGCAATCACCACGCCTTTTCCAGCTGCCAGCCCGTCGGCCTTTAACACCACAGGCAATGTTTGCTGCAAAATGTATTGCTTACCTTGCTCAAAACTTGCGGCGTCAAACTCTGCATAAGCCGCGGTAGGAATATTGTGCCTTTGCATGAACTTCTTGGAAAATGATTTGCTGCCTTCCAGCTGTGCCCCTTCTTTGGAAGGGCCAATCACCAGGATGTTTTCATCCTCTTTAAAAAAATCATACACACCCTTTACCAGCGGATCTTCCGGGCCCACTACAACCAGCTCAATGTTGTTTTCCTTGCAAAACTGCCGTTGCTTTTCAAAATCATTTACATCCATAGACACATTCTCAGCTATGTGTGCTGTGCCTGCATTGCCAGGTGCAACAAACAATTTATCACAATAAGCGCTTTGCTTTATTTTCCATGCCAGCGCGTGTTCCCTGCCGCCGGAGCCTAAGATCAGAATATTCATAATCAGATTGTATCATGCGAAATTAGCAATGTTTTGTTTTCTATACAATTTAATCATTTTGAGAATAAATAGAATTATTTTAGATAAAATATGTATTTTACCGGCTTATTGTATTTTTTATAAAATAATAACCTGACGACCTTTATGCTACACCAAAGCAATGATCTTTTCAAGACCAAAGTGCTGGGACACCCTGCCGGATTATTTGTATTGTTTTTTACTGAAATGTGGGAGCGTTTTTCTTACTACGGTATGCGCGCGTTACTGATATTATTTTTTACTGCTTCCGTTCTGGGAGAGCATCCCGGGTGGGGCTGGTCCAGAGGCAATGCACTGGCCTTGTTCGGTTCGTACACAGCGCTGGTGTACCTGTCTACCATGCTGGGAGGGTACGTAGCAGATAATAAGATCGGCTACCGCAAATCGGTTATTCTCGGCGCATTCCTGATGACGCTGGGACACGCTTCCATGGCCGTTGAAACGCCGTGGTCTATCTACACAGGGCTTACCTTATTGGTGTTCGGCACAGGTTTTTTTAAGCCGAATATGACTTCGATGATCGCGCTGATGTACAAAGACCACCCGGAAAAGAAAGACGGGGCCTACACCATATTTTATATGGGTGTAAACGCTGGCGCCTTTTTCGGCATACTGCTTTGTGGTTACCTGGGCGAAAAAGTCGGCTGGAGCCTGGGCTTTGGTCTGGCGGGTATATTTATGCTGTTTGGACTGTTGCAATTTTATTTTACACAAAATATATTTGGAAACATCGGTTTAAAACCCGGCAAAATAGAGAAGGGCGCAGATGCTGCCCAGGAAGCTGCCGAGCATGACCCTGATAAGCGCGTGCCCTTCCCGGGCTGGCAGCTGGCGATCATTGGCCTTTGTTGTGTTATCGGTTTGGTGTGGATCATCAACGATCCCGTATCAAAGATCTCTGATGGCAGGATAAACTTCCTGAGGTTTAATATATTCGGGCTTGAAGGCGCTGACTTCACCATTCTCACCGGGCTTGCATTGTTCTTCTTCCTGCTCTTTTACAGGCTGGGCAAATACTCGCTTATAACAAGGCAGCGGTTGTATGCAGTCACCATTTTTGCAAGCTTTGTATTCGTGTTCTTCGCCATTTTTGAACAGGCGCCGGGCACGCTTACGATTTTTGCCAAAGACTATACCAACCGGGTGCTTGAAGGCAATGCAGGGCTTATTTTTAAAATAGTCAACTCGCTGATCGCGGTGGTGCCGCTGGGTATCATCACCTGGGTGCTGATGTTGCTGTTCAGGCAAACGTTTAAAAATTATGCGCTGGGCAATATTATACTCAGCTGTAGCTTTATCATTATCTGGGGCATTACGTTATGGATGGTAGTGCGTGAATTCAGCGTAGAAAAAACCGAGGTGCCTGCCTCGTGGTTCAGCATATTAAACTCCCTGTTCATCATTACCCTGGCGCCGTTATTTTCAAAAATATGGGAAAGCCGTTTCAACCCGCCGGCCAATGTGAAGTTTGGCGTTGGCCTTATTCTGTTAGGTGTGGGCATGGCTGCACTGGTAGTGGGGGCAAGGCATATCCCTGCGGGGGCCAATACGGCTGCCGTGAGCATGATCTGGCTGGTACTGGTGTACTTGTTTCATACCATGGCGGAATTGTGCATTTCTCCGGTGGGATTGTCGTATGTAAGCAAGCTTGTGCCTGCAAGAATGATTGCGTTTATGTTCGGTGTGTGGTACCTGGCTGTAGCCATTGCCAATAAGGTTGCAGGCATACTGGGAGAAAATGCTGTAGAGATAGCTGCCAAAGACGGCATCAGTTATTTCTTCCTGATCATTACCGTGGCTGCTGTCATCATCGGTTTTATTGCCATTTCGCTGACACCGGTGATCAGAAAGCTGATGCATGGTATAAAATAAATCAGTAACAATACACAAATTTTTTTGATGTTGAAATAGTATTTTACATAAGTTTTGAAAAAAAACTCTGTATCTTAGCGCATCGTTAACTTTCAATTTTAATTGAAAACTTCATCAAATATTATCTACATACTCAATGGCAGATAACTCGTTTTTTAAATTAGTAAAAACGTTCAAAGGCAATTTTTGGATTGCCAGTATCATGGAGCTTTTTGAACGTTGGGCTTGGTACGGCATGTTTGCTGTTTTAGCTTTATATCTTACAGGTTCAATTGATACAGGAGGCTTAGGCTTTAGCCAGGTACAAAAAGGCCAGATCATGGGAATTGTGACGGGCATATTGTATTTTATGCCTCTGGTGTTGGGGGTAGTAGCAGATAAAATAGGGTTTAAAATATCACTTATCATCTCTTTTATTATCCTGGCAATTGGGTATTACCTGATGGGGACCGTGACCAGCTATGCTGGTTTTTTTGCCGTATTCCTATTTGTTGCCTTCGGCGCTGCTTTCTTTAAACCGGTTGCGTCGGGCACAGTTACGAAATCCACAGATGACCGTAACTCTAAACTGGGTTTTGGGCTCTTTTATATGATGGTGAATGTGGGTGGATTTATTGGTCCTGCTATGTCGTCATATCTTCGGACAACTTACGGGTGGAAATTAATTTTTATTCAGGCTTCCGTTGTTATTTTTATCAATCTCTTGCTGGTAATTTTCTTTTTTAAGGAACCTAAAATAGAAAGAAGCAAAGAACCTGTGGGACAAGCTATAAGGAGCGCATTCATCAATGTATGGGAAGCTGTAAAAGATGTAAAGCTTACCATATTGCTCATAATAATGATAGGGTTCTGGACCATGTTTAACCAGTTGTTTTATACGCTTCCTACATTTATAGAAGACTGGGTAGATACTGTGAAACTTCACGATCAAATAGCTTCTTTTGCACCTTGGCTTGCAGACTTTATGAGCGGCGGCAGCAACAGTGTAAAACCGGAAATGCTGATTAATATTGATGCCGGTGCTATTGTGGTATTTCAGATCATGATCTCCTTACTGGTAACGAATATGCGGCATGTTACAGCAATGATCAGGGGCTTCATAATTGCTATTATCGGTATCGGGCTTACTTTTTATTTTCAAAACGGGCTTTATACTATTGTGGGAATTGTGATATTTGCTATAGGTGAAATGACTACCAATCCTACATTTTCTTCTTTTATAGCAAGTATTTCTCCCAAAGGAAAAGAAGCGCTCTACCAGGGCACATATTTCTTACCTGTCGCAGCTGGTAACTTCCTGACTACATTTATATCCGGAAACTTGTACCAGTCCTGGTCAGACAGACTTACGCTCCTGCAAACAGAGATGATAAACCGCAATATTGCCATGCCGGAGGTAAATGCTCAATTCTCTAAGAATGATTATTATAATATGGCTGCCGAAAAACTGGGCATGACACAGCCACAGATAACCGATATGCTCTGGAATAATTATCATCCGCATAAGATAGCTTATATAATTGTGGCTATCGGCATTGTAACAGTTTTGGCTTTATTTATTTATGATAAAACTGTTATTAAACCTAAAGAAACGCTTGCTATGCAAGACATATCCACAGATAAAGAAATTTAATTGCGCATATCAGTATCCATTAAGAAAAATTCATTCAAAAACTAATAAGCATGCACAGAGAAACTCTGGAAGAAATTCAATCTTTTGAAGGGAAATATCCCAAACAACTTTGGCACCTGTTCTTTTCAGAAATGTGGGAGCGCTTTTGTTTTTACGGTATGCGCGGCATGCTCACCTTCTTTATGGTGCACGAACTTTTTATGAAAGAAGACCAGGCCAACCTGCAATACGGCGCTACGCAGGCTTTCGTGTACGCTTTTACTTTCATCGGCGGCCTGTTTGCCGATAAAATATTAGGCTTCCGCAAATCTCTTTTCTGGGGCGGCATACTGATGATAGCAGGCAGCCTGATACTGGCAACCGACCCGCATAAATTTTTCTTTCTCGGCATCAGCGTTACGGTAATAGGCACCGGTTTCTTTAAACCTAATATTTCCACTATGGTGGGCCAGTTGTACAAAGACGGCGATCCAAGAAGAGATGCCGGTTTCTCCCTTTTTTACACAGGCATTAACCTGGGCGCTCTGCTCGGCGGATACGTTTGTGTGGCAGTAGGAAAAGGCACACTGCTCGGAGGCGTAATCCCTGAAAATATCCGCTGGAATATAGCTTTTGGATTTGCAGCAGTGGTGATGACCATCAGCCTGATCACTTTTATATTTACCAAGAGGCATTTAGGCTCTATAGGCCTTGCTCCTGAAAGAAAGAAAAAAGTGGTTGATTATGGCGCTATTGGCAATAACCCTGAACAGGAACCGGTAGCCATTTCCCTTGAACCCGGAAGAAAGAAATCTAACGCGCCTGCCATGCTGGTGTATGCAGGTTCCCTGCTGGCAGTACCCGTTATTATGAAAATGGTAGCTACGCCGCAGTATACAGATTGGTTTATGTACATCATCGGACCGGCCACGCTGATCTTTCTTTTCTACGAAATGACCAAGTGTACAAAACCTGAAATAAAAAGATTGTTTGCAGCGCTGATCTTCATAGCTTTTTCTATTGTCTTCTGGGCATTCTTCGAACAAAGCGGCGGCTCCCTAAGCCTTTTCGCAGCCAACAATCTCGACGATAAGCTGCTGGGCTTTATCCCGCTGGACCCTAACGGCGTTAACAACTCTGCCAATGCTTTATTCGTAATTATTTTTGCATGGATGTTCGGGCTCGTCTGGCTCGCACTTGCCAAAAAGAGAAGAGAACCCAATACAGTGGTAAAGTTTGGCATGGGCTTCCTGTTCTTAGGGCTCTCTTTCCTGATGCTGTTCGGTACAAGGTTTTTCCAGGTATCGCCGGGCATTGCAGGGCTTGACATGTTTACACTTGCTTACCTGGTAATGACCTTCGGCGAGCTGTGCTTATCCCCTATTGGCTTGTCTACCATGACCAAACTTTCTCCCCCCAGACTGCAGGGCATGATGATGGGCATGTGGTTCCTGGCAAGCGCTTACGGGCAGTATGTTGCCGGGCTTTTAGGCGCAGGCATGGCAAAAACCAATGAGAACGGCACGCTGTTGGAAAAGCTGATCGCTTATACAGAAGGCTACAAACAATTGGGCATTTATGCGATCATAGCCGGGGTGATACTGATAGCAATTTCACCATTGGTAAGAAAATTAATGCAGGGAGTGAGATAAGAAAACAAGCAGCATATAAATATTCGTCCTTGGCAGCAAGACCAATAAGCCGCTTAGATTAGTGCCGGTGGCGATATAATTGTTTGTGAAAAAACCCTTCAACTCAATGACAAGTTCTACCCTGATTGCATTATGTATGCCGCTACATACAGCAACGATAGTACATTGGCCTAAGCTGGGCAAAATGATCATACAACAATGTGCCAAGACGAGTACCAGCTGAGCATACGCATCACTGTGGCGGAGTCTTTCAGATAGTAGCTGCGTGCGCGGAAATTGAGGCATCATACATATGATCTGTCACAAGCTATCTTTTGATTAACGCTATTTACCCAAAACAGGGAAAGTATACAATGATCGCACTTCCGGGAGTTATCAGAATGGGGACCCGCTTGATGCTTAAACAAAGTTTAAATAAAAATCCAGAATCCTTTTAAACATGCAGCTAAGGTTGCAATTTGAAATCGCAGTTACTTGTGAGCAGTTCATAAAAAAACCACCCCTTGCAGAGTGGTTTTAGAATAAAATAGAAATATTATCTTGTAGAAAAATGATTCAGGTTTTGTTCTGATAGCTTTGTCCACTCCAGCACGTTCGGGCAATCATTGTACTCCTCTGAAACTTTAATGTAATAGTTGCCTACATTTTTAGTTAACCAGTTGCCTAAAACATTCTGCTGTTTTATGCTCAAAGCACGGTGAGATATTTCATTGAAATCATCTTTGAGATTTTCCCTGTGAGGCTCGGTTTTAGAACGCAGGTAGAGCAGGCGCACCTGTAATTTCCCGTTCATAGGATTTTGAAAGATCTGTGCTTCAGATATTTCACCTACTTTCATTTTTGCCACTGCATCTGCAATCTGTTTATCTGTAAACTGGTCTAAAGTAAGCACCGATTCATAACCACCATTCGGATTTTGGGAAATGACAGCGCCACCGGTATATTTTAAGTTTTCATCATCGCTGAAACGGTTTACCGCCGTATTAAAAGGAATGTTATTGTTGATAATAATTGTTCGCAGGCTATCTGCTCTTTCAATTGCCTCTCTCACCTCTGTATCTCCAAGCGGGGGAAGTTTAATGATGTGCCTCACTACTGCATCGCTACCAACCTTAGACACCATCTGTATGATGTGATAACCGAAAGCCGTTTTTACTACCGGCGATATCTGGCCCTCTTTCAGTTTGAAAGCAGCCGTCATAAAAACAGGATCGAAACCGCCTGCATCTTTATTCACGCTCAACTGCCCTCCTGTTTGTTTTGCTGAAGGCTCATCAGAATGTTGCCTGGCCAGGTCTGTAAAATTAGCCCTTCCGTTTTCAATATCGTTTTTCCATTTGGTCATTTGCTCAATCAGCGCGTCCTCGGCTGACTTTGCAGGCTGCGGATCCATCACCAACTGGCTTACTTCGTACTGGCTTTCCTTGTAGCGCAGGCTGTCAACCGGGATGGAATTGTAATACGCTTCCACCTCTGTGGGCGTAATGCGTACATGCTTGATGATGTTTTGCTGCGCAGCCTGCGCAAGCGCCTGCTCTTTCACCTGTGCACGCAAATCTTCCTTATACTGGTAAAGCGGCTTGTTTACAATTTTTTCCACTTCCTCTCTGGAACCATATTGCCTGATGAACAGGTTTATCCTGCCATCCAGCTCCTGCTCTATCTGCTCATCGGTTACGGGCAAAGAATCTTTTTGTGCCTGTATAGCTAATACTTTGTTTTGTATAAATGAGGCCAGTATCAAACATTTTGTGTTAGGCGGCAGAAAGGTCTGCCCTGTTTCATGCTTGTGCTGCTCCATATAAATATCCACCTCGGATTTCAGTACAATGCCATCGCCCACAATGGCAGCGATACCATCTATCAGCACCCGCGGCTGAGATTTGAGATTGTTTTGTGCATAGGAACAGAAATAAGCGCCCAGCAGTATTGAAAGCAATATACTTTTCTTCATTCAAAAATATTAAACAGCTAAATTAGATATATTCCTTTATAAAGTTCTCTTAATTTCTTCTTCCTCGTATGCAACCACGTGATCTCCTACCTGTATGTCTGCATAGTTTTTCACGGTAAGGCCGCACTCGTAACCCTGTGCCACTTCTTTCACATCGTCTTTGAAGCGTTTCAGGCTGGCCAGTTCGCCAAAGCCGCCCTCCTGTCTGGGGAATACAAGAATACCATCTCTGAATACTTTGATCTTATGATCGCGCTTAACTTTACCTTCCAGCACGTAACACCCGGCAACGGTAGCTTTATCGAATTTATATACTTCGCGTATTTCAACGGTAGCCACTTCTTTCTGCTCAACCTTAGGTTCAAGCATGCCTTCCATAGCGCTCTTCAGTTCGTTGATGGCATCGTAAATAATAGAGTAGGACTTTATCTGCACGCCTTCGCCTTCAGCCAGGCGGGCTGCCTGCAGCGACGGGCGCACGTTAAACCCAATAATGATGGCATCTGAAGCGGTTGCAAGCAATACATCACTTTCAGATATTTGTCCTACTGCT
The DNA here is from genome assembly GCF_025631005.1 of Haoranjiania flava. NCBI lineage: Bacteria > Pseudomonadati > Bacteroidota > Chitinophagia > Chitinophagales > Chitinophagaceae > Haoranjiania > Haoranjiania flava. The sequence goes on along the minus strand of NZ_JAOTPL010000003.1, from coordinate 192,289 downwards.
TTATGCACCACGCTCACCATGATCTCTTCCGTGGAAAGTTTTTGCAGTGAGTCGCTCAGTGCTTCCACAGAACCATCCACATCACCCTTGATAATTACATTCAGCTCTTTAAAGTTGCCCAATGCAAGCCTGCGCCCGATCTCATCGAGCGTAATGTGCTTACGTGTGCGCAATCCCTGCTCGCGCAGGATCTGTGCACGCTTGTTGGCAACATCTTTCGCTTCAGCTTCATCGGCATACACCTTGAAACGCTCTCCGGCCTGCGGAGCGCCGTTGAGGCCGAGTATCTGCACCGGGGTGGAAGGCCCGGCGGCATCTATGCGCTGGTTTCTTTCGTTGAACATGGCTTTTACGCGGCCAAAATACTGCCCTGACACCACCAGGTCGCCCTGGCGCAGCGTCCCATTCTGTACAAGCAGCGTAGCCACGAAGCCGCGTCCTTTATCAAGAGAGGCTTCAATAATGGAGCCTGTGGCTTCCCTTTCCGGATTGGCTTTCAGATCAAGCAGCTCTGCTTCGAGCAATATTTTTTCTTTCAGCAGGTCTACATTCAGGCCCTGCTTGGCAGATATTTCCTGGCTCTGGAACTTACCGCCCCATTCTTCTACCAGCAAATTCATCTGCGATAGCTGCTCATATATTTTTTGCGGGTTAGCGCCTTCTTTATCAATCTTATTGATGGCAAAAATAATCGGTACGCCTGCAGCCTGTGCGTGGCTGATAGCCTCTTTAGTCTGCGGCATCACGGCGTCATCTGCGGCAATGACAATAACGGTTACGTCGGTGATCTTGGCGCCTCTGGCACGCATGGCTGTAAAGGCTTCGTGGCCCGGTGTATCCAGGAAGGTGATCTTTTTTCCGCCCGGCACTTCTACCACGTAGGCACCAATGTGCTGGGTAATGCCTCCGGCTTCGCCTGCCACCACATTTGCACTGCGGATATGGTCAAGCAAGGAGGTTTTACCATGATCCACGTGTCCCATAATGGTAACGATGGGGTAACGGGGCTTCAACGCTTCCGGATCATCATCTTCTTCCTCGTCTTCCTCTTCGTTCATATCATCGAGGCCCAAGAATTCTACTTCATAATCAAATTCACCGGCAACAAGTTCAATCACCTCTGCATCCAGGCGCTGGTTGATGGACACCATAATGCCCAGGCCCATACACTTGGCAATAACGTCTGTAAAGTTTACGTCCATGAGGTTTGCGAGTTCGCTTACGGTAATAAATTCCGTTACCTGCAGCTTATTGTCGGCATTTTCTTTTTCGCTCATGGCAGCATCGGCCATTTCCTGGCGTCTTTCTTTACGGTATTGAGCTCTTGTTTTAGCCTTGCTGCCTGTGCCGGCAAGCTTAGCCTGCGTTTCCCTGATCTTTTCCTGTATTCTTTTCTGGTCTATTTCTTTCTCTTCAGGAGTCTGTACTTTTCCTTTGCTTCCCGGGCGGTTGCGGTTGGCCCCGAACCTGTTGTCTCTCTGACCATGCGGGGGCCTGCCATGCTGATGCTGTCCGCCCTGTCTGCCACCTTGTTGCTGGCCTGTTCTCTGGTCTTTGTTGAAACCCGGTTTATTTTCTGTTGGTGTAGTATCAGTACCTTTTGTATCCTGTCCTGCCTTATCAATCGGTATTCTCTTTCTCTTCCGTTTTTCGTTCCTGCCTGCTTTGGGGCGGGTATCATTGTCTACAGGCAATTGTATCTTGCCCAGTATTTTCGGGCCTTCCAGCTTATCTACTTTCAGGTGAATATGCTCTACAACATTTTCTTCTTTTTGTGCGGGCGGCGCTTCCTGTGGCGGAGCTGCAGCTTCCGGCGCAGGCTTTACTTCCGGCATTTCTACCTTGGGCGCTTCTGTGGCCAGCGGCTTTTCCTTCTTAGGCTCTTTAGGCGCTTCAGTTTTTTTGGGAGCAGCTTTTTTAGGCCTGGTAGAAGAGTCAATTTCTGAAAGGTCAATTTTATTGATCACTTTGGGGGCTTCCAGTTCAGGCGCTTTCGGCTGGATCACTTCCGCCTCTTCGGGTATAGCTTCCTGTTTTTCTTCTACAGGGGCAGGCGCTTCCTGCTTTACCACAGGCGCTTCTTCCTGCTTTGCAACAGGCGGTATTTCAGCCTGAGCCGGCTCTGCGGGTGTTATCTCCACAGGTTCAGGCGCTGCAACCGGCTCCGGTTCCGGCTGTACCGGTTCTTGTTTCTTTTCTTCCAATAATGGCGCTGCCTCAGGTTTTTCTTCTTCTTTTTCTTCTGTTTTTTCTTCCACTACCGGTTTGGGAGCAATCACATCTTTTTTCTTCCGCTCTTTATCTTTTTCTACAACGGCGCCTGCACTTTTAGGGATTTCTATCTGGTCGGCTTTGTTCTTAGCCAACTTATCGCTTTGAAACTCCGACTGCAACGCACGGTACATGTCTTCGGACAGTTTTGCCGAAGGCTTCAGTTCATCGCGGTTAAATCCTTTGCTGTCTAAAAAGTCTATCAGCGTTTCGGCACCGATATTGAACTCTTTAGCTGCAGCCAACAATCTTGGTAATTTAATTTCTGACATATAATATTTTATCGTAAGTCTTTACCAATGACAAATCTAAAACAGATTTGATAAAACTTACTCTTTTTCAAATTCTTCTTTCAGGATGCGCACTACATCCGCGATGGTTTCTTTCTCCAGGTCTGTCCTTCTTTCCAGCTCTTCCGAAGATAATTCCAATACGCTTTTTGCCGTATCGCAACCAACTCTTTTCAATTCATCTATTACCCATTCATCAATCTCATCAGAGAATTCATACAGGTCTATATCGTAATCCTCTTCACCGCCTTCATTTTCCCTGAACACATCAATATCGTAGCCGGTAAGCTCGCAGGCAAGCTTAATGTTTACACCCCTGCGGCCGATGGCCAGCGAAACCTGGTCTGCTTTCAAATACACTTCTGCATGCTTATTTTCCGTATCAATATCAAAGGATGATATTTTAGCAGGCGTAAGTGAACGCTGTATCAGCAATTGTATATTGTTGGTATAATTGATCACATCAATATTTTCATTTTTCAGCTCACGCACAATGCCGTGGATGCGGCTTCCCTTCATGCCCACGCAGGCGCCCACCGGGTCTATCCTGTCGTCGTAGCTTTCTACAGCCACCTTTGCCCTGTCGCCGGGCTCGCGTACAATTTTTTTAATGGTAATGAGGCCATCGAAAATTTCAGGCACTTCCAGTTCCAGCAATTTAGCCAGAAATTCGGGAGCAGTGCGGCTGAGGATAATTACGGGATTGTTATTTTTTACATCTACCCTTCTGATGATGGCGCGGATGTTTTCTCCTTTTTTGAAATAATCCTGTGGTATCTGCTCAGACTTGGGCAGTATCAATTCATTTCCATCTTCATCAAGCAATAACACCTCTTTATTCCACACCTGGTACACTTCGGCAGAGATCAGTTCGCCGATGCGGTCTTCGTATTTTTTCACCAGCGCGCTTTTCTTCAGATCACCTATGCGGCTTGCCAGGGTTTGCTTGGCAGCGAGTATGGCTCTTCTGCCGAAATCAATAAGGTCTACTTCCTGGTACAATTCTTCGCCCACTTCAAAGTCGGGCTCAATTTTAATGGCTTCACTATATTCTACCTCCGTCAGCGGATCTTCAAGCTCACCGTCTTCCACGATCATCCTTCTGCGAAAAATTTCAAGGTCGCCTTTTTCGGCGTTCACAATCACATCAAAATTTTCATCGCTGCCGTATTTCTTTCTCAGGAGGGTTTTAAACACATCTTCTACCACTTTCATCATCGTAGGACGATCAATGTTTTCGGCATCTTTAAAGTCCTGAAAAGCCTCGATAAGGTTAATACTTGCCATATCTTTATATTAAAATTGTATTTTAAAAATATTTAAAATTGTATCTGTACGATTGTTTTCTTTATCTGGTCGAAAGCAATGTCCACGTTATGCACTATTGCCTTCTTGCCTTTGCCTGTTGTTTCTTCAATGGTTATGCCGCTATCTTCAACAGCCACCAGCTTTCCGGTCCTTGGTTTTTCATCTTCATTTAAGAAGGTCACTTCCACCAGCCTTCCTGTATTCTTCCTGTACTGGCGCACGCTTTTCAACGGTTCATCAATGCCCGGAGACGATACTTCCAGCGAAAAATCTCCTTCCGGGAAAATGCCGGATTCATCAATCATTGTGCGAAGTGCACGGTTTATCTGAATACACTTGTCTATGTTGATACCGTTGTCTCCATCGAGGTAAAGCTTGATATTATTGGTGGGTTTTATTTTGGCGGAAACCAGAAAATATTCCGGTTCCGGACCGATGATTTCTTCTGTCCAGCCCTGAACTTTTTCCAATAGTATTTCTTTTTCCATCTCAGAAGGGTTTAGGTAAAAGACAAGGGAACGGCATCCGTTCCCTTGCAGCATCTCTTTGACTCTGCAAAGATAGTGTATTTACGCGGAAATTAGAAAGAAAAAGTTGAAATTCAACCTGATCCATTAAATTTTTTTTCCAAGCTTGAAATGGCATCTGGCCGGTTAAACCAAACAGGCCCTCTGACTGTTGATCAGAGGGCCGTATTAAGATTATAAACACTACGGGATGGATTTACCCGCGCCTAATAATTATTATTGAGCATCAAAGGCATTATCAGCATCAGCAGGTCTTCGTTTTCGCCGTTTTCAGTGGGTTTCAGCAGGCCGGCCTTGGTTGGTGTAGATAGTTCCATTTTTATATCTTCAGTTTCAACCGCGTTGAGCATATCTGCCAGGAACTTAGCGTTAAATGCTATCTGCAGGTTTTCGCCTGTGTATTGGCAGGCCATTCTTTCGTTTCCTTCAAAACTAAAATCAATGTCCTGCGCTGCAAGCTGCAGTTCATTGCCGCTGATGGTAAAAGCTACCTGGTTAGTGCTTTTGTTGGCAAACACATTTACGCGCCTCAAAGCATTCTGAAAATCCTGTTTGTTTACCGTAAGTATATATGGGTTATCTGCAGGTATCACCACCCTGTAATCCGGGAAACGCGCGTCTATGAGGCGGCAGGAAAGCTGCAGGTTCTCACTGGCTACAAAAAAGTGCTTATCATTAAAGCTGGCCTGCAATTCCTCGTCATTGTCTACCAATACATTTTTAAGGATGTTCAATGGCTTACGCGGCACGATAAAGCTGGCGTTCTCCTCTGTTTTTACATCGCTTCTTTTGTACTTCACCAGGCGATGTGCATCGGTAGATACAAAGTGTGCATACTCGGGTGTAAGCTCAATGAAAACCCCTGTCATCGCCGGGCGCAGGTCGTCTGTGCTGGCTGCAAACAGTGTTTTATTAATACCTGTAAGCAGGGCATTGCCTGTGATGGAGAAGTGTGTGGCATCTTCTTTAGAAGGCTCCTTGGGAAAATTGTCAGCATTTTCACCCATGATCTTAAACTTCCCTTTTTCACTGGTGATCTCGATGCTGTTGTGATCGTCTACCATAAAAGCTATGGGCTGGTCGGGAAATGTTTTAAGCATGTCCAGTAATATCTTGGACGGTATGCACACCCTGCCGGTCTCTGAGCTTTCTATCTCCACATTGATGCGCATTACAGTTTCCAGGTCTGTTGCTACCACACTAAGGTTTTTATTATTGATCTCGAAAAGAAAATCTTCCAAAATCGGCAATACGGTATTGGTGCTGATAACGCCGCTAATCTGCTGCAAATGCTTTAACAAAACAGAAGACGAAACAATAAATTTCATGTGTGTATATTTTTCATTTTTCTTAATGGTCACATGGAATAGCCTTTATTCATTCGCGGTTGGTATGCAACCTTGCTTATGGCTATTTCATGTGTATATATTTATTTGTTTTTCAGTTGTCACATGGAATAACCATTTTTTTAGATTCAATATTCATTCCCGGTTGGTATAGATTCCTAACCTTTATGGTTATTTCATGTGTATATTTTTTATTTTTCTTTATGTTCACATGGAATAGCCTTTATTCATCCGCGGTTGGTATGCAGCATTCTTATGGCTATTTCATGTGTGTATATTTATTTGTTTTTTTAGTTGCCACATGGAATAACCATTTTTTAGATTCAATACTCATTCCCGGTTGGTATAAATACTTAATCTTTATGGTTATTTCATTGGTATCATTTTAATTTTTAATCCTACCGGCCCTTAATACGCATAAAAATACCTTTGGCCGTTAGTAGTGCAATTTTACAAATTTTAATTCATTTTAATAAATATGTTTTTCAAAATTCTAAAATTTTACCGCCGAAAAAAGATTCGCCCGCACAATTAGGATAAGTTTGTCCGAGTTGTAATAAATACTATCTTTGCATACTATGTTTTCAAAAGCATGCGAATATGCAATCAAGGCCGGGGTGTTCATTGCCACGGAAACGCAGAAGGGCAACAGGTGCAGCCTTAAAACCATTGCAGCGGAAATTGATTCTCCTGAAGCTTTCACGGCGAAAATCCTGCAGCAATTATCCAGGAACAACCTGATCGTTTCCACAATAGGTTCACATGGCGGTTTTGAAATGGATGCAAGAAAAGCAAAAGCCAATAAGCTCAGCACGATTGTGGAATTGTTTGACGGCAACGGCATTTACAAAGGTTGTGGATTGGGTTTAAAACATTGCTCTGAAGTGAAACCCTGCCCCATGCACGACCACTTTAAGAAAATAAGAGAAGAATTACGCGAAATGCTGGAAAACACTACAGTGTACGACCTCAGCAGGAAAATTGAAAATGGAAACGGATTTTTAAAAAGATAATTTTTTTTATATAAAACACGGACAAAGTTGTCCGGATTAAAACAATAGATATGGAAAACATACTGGAACAAAATATCGGCCAGCTTGTGGCAAAAGACTACCGCGCTGCTGCCGTATTCAAGAAAAACAAAATAGATTTCTGCTGCAACGGCAACAGGACCATCAACGAGGCTGCTGATGCTAAAAAATTAGATAAGCAAAAGCTGGCACACGAGCTACAGGAAGTTTTATCTGCCAATACATCTGCAGAAGTAGATGTCAACGGGTGGCCGCTGGATCTGCTGGCAGACTATGTAACCAAGAAACACCACCGGTATATCCGCGAGAAAGTGCCCGTGTTACTGCAATTTTTAGACAAGCTTTGCCGCGTACACGGAGAAAGGCATCCTGAGCTGTTTGAAATAAACAATCTTTTCAGAGCGTCTGCTGAAGACCTGGAAATGCACCTGCAAAAAGAAGAGCATGTACTGTTTCCTTTCATTGAAGAAATGGTGGCTGCCGGATCGCAGAACCATAGTGTAAACATACCTTTTGGCACAGTAGAAAATCCTGTAAGCATGATGATGGATGAACACAATGTGGAAGGCGAACGTTTCAGGAAGATTGCAGAGCTTACAAATGAGTTCAACCCGCCTGCAGATGCATGCAACACTTACCGTGTAGCATTTGCCATGCTGAAAGAGTTTGAGGAGGACCTGCACAGGCATATACATCTTGAAAACAATATTTTATTTCCAAAAGCAATAGCTTTAGAAAAAATAATAAACCATGGCGCCAATTAAAAGACATCCTGCATTGCAGTCTTTAAGCCGCGAACATCACCATACACTTTTGCTGAGCTGGAAAATAAAAAACGGCCTGGCAAAAGGTGTGGATGTAAACCGCATAAAAAAATATTGTGACTGGTACTACGAAGACCACCTGCTGCCACATTTTAAAGTAGAGGAAAAGGAACTGGAAAAAATTGTAGACAACACTCACCCGCTGATGCAGCAGATGAAGCAGGAGCACCAAAGGATCATTACACTCTTTGAACATCCTGCGGATAAAAACACTTTTGCTGAGATTGTGGAGGTACTGCACAACCATATACGTTTTGAAGAACGTGTGCTGTTTAATGAAATTCAAAACATAGCCACAGAGCAGCAGTTGCAGGCGTTTGCAGATGCGCACCAGGATGAACGGTTTGTAGAAAATATTGAGGATGAATTCTGGAAATAGCGCCTCACCCCGGCCCTGTCCTCAAGGAGAGGAGTAGAAGCAACTGTGCCAAACCTGTAGTACCCCGAACCCTGTCTTTGCACGAGGTATGAACGAAGCAATCTCAACGTGATTTATCGCAAGAACAACGCAGCAAATCAACAATTTAAAGAGACCTTCTGCTACCGCCCCTGGCTCAAATAAAATTCTGCTATAGCCATATCTACCGGCCTGGTAATCTTAATGTTGGCATAGTCGCCTTCAATAAGATGCACCCGCTGCCCGGAATGCTCCACCACATTGGCTTCATCGGTAAAGAATGCGCTGTAAGGCTGCGCAAATGCGGGCAGCAAAATTTCTGAACGGAACGTTTGCGGCGTCTGTACAATACGCACGCTTTCCCTGTCTACCAGCTTATTTTCAGCTCCTTCCTCCACACGTATGCTGTCGGTAGAAACCACAGCCGGCACGGCGCTGCCTTTTTCCACGGCTTGCTCAAAACAACTGCTGATAAGCTTTTGCGAAACCAGGCATCTTACTGCATCATGCACAAAAACAACGGCCGGTGCGTGTATTTGTTCGAGACCGTTTTTCACGGATGCAAAGCGTGTATCGCCTCCCGTAACCAATAATATTTTATTTCTTTCCTGGAACAGATCTATGATCTGCTGTGTTCTTTCGAGGTGGTCTTGATGGGCAACCACAATAATTTCCATATCCTCAAACGCCTGCAGGAATGCCCGGATGCTGTACCAAAGTATTGGTTTTTCATTCAGCAATAGAAATTGCTTGGGAATATCTTTACCCATCCGGCTGCCTGTGCCACCTGCAACGATCACCGCTATTTTCTTCAAGATTCTGAATTTTTTTATCTGGCAACAAAAATATAAAATGTTTATTACTTCAGCAGATGTATAAACTTATGCACAATATCCCGTTGGTAGTAGCTTTATAATTAATTTAGCCACTATCCGAAAAAATTTATTCAACTAAAGTACAACAATAAGCATGGGAATCTTACTACAGGCAGCAGATACTGCAACGCAATTAGCAGCTACGGCAGCGCCTGCCATTGAAAAAATATCTTTGTGGGAACTGCTGGCCAAAGGCGGCTGGCTGATGTACCCGCTTTACCTGTTGCTGATCGTAGCTTTATTTATTTTCTTTGAAAGATTGATAGCTATACGCAAAGCATCTAAAATAGATTCCTCGTTCATGCCCATTATCAGGGATAATATTCTTTCAGGCAATATCAAAGGCGCAGAAACACTGGCGCGCAACACCAACAATCCTGTTTCGAGAATGATCTCTAAAGGATTGAAAAGGATAGGCAAGCCCATTGATGTAATTGAAAAGAGCATGGAAAGCGTGGGCAGGCAGGAAATGTACAACATGGAGCGCAACCTGAACATTCTTTCACTGATAGCAGGCATAGCGCCGATGTTTGGTTTCCTCGGTACGATTATTGGCATGGTGCAGCTGTTCTACGAGATCAACAGTTCCGGCAACTTTGAGCTCAGCACCATTGCAGGGGGTATTTATGTGAAAATGATCACTTCGGCAACGGGCCTTATCATTGGGCTGATAGCGTTTATCTTCCATAACTATTTATCTACACAGGTAGATAAAACAGCTAATAAAATGGAGATTGCCGCCACGGAGTTTATTGATATTTTGCAGGAACCCACTAAATAATTTTTCTTCTAAAAAGAAAAGCAGAAAATGGATATAAGAAGAAAATTAAAATCGAAGCCCGAAGTACAGACAGGTGCGTTGAACGACATCCTGTTTATACTGCTGTTGTTTTTCCTGATCGTGTCTACACTGGCAAACCCGAATGTGATCAAGGTAAATAACCCGCGCGGGGAAAATGATACCAAAGTAAAACAAAATGTGGTAGTGTCTATAGATAAAGACCAGAAGATATACCTGGGGCAAATGCCTGTAAATGACCTGGCTCAGCTGGATACTTTACTGGGCATAGAAATACAGAAGCTGCGTACCCTGGTAGACACGCCTTCTGTGGTGATCAATGCAGATACGGTATCGCATTACGGGGAGGTATTCAGAGTAATGCAGTCTGCCAAGAGATCAGGCGCCAGGGTTGTGGCTAATGTGCAGTAACGCGCTTAAAGCCTGATAAGTTTACACAATTTTTCCAGGAATAATTGATCGGTTTCATCGAAATGGGCAAGGTGTTCGCTGTCTGCATCCAGCACGGCAGCTACTTCTCCTTCCCGATCAAATACCGGCACTACTATCTCTGACCTTGATGCACTGCTGCAGGCTATATGTCCCGGGAACTGTTCTACATCCTTTACAATGAGTGTTGTTTTTTGTTGCCATGCAGCGCCACATACGCCTCTGCCTTTTGCAATCCTCGTGCACGCTACAGGCCCCTGGAACGGGCCGAGCACAAGCTCATTATGCCTTACAACATAAAAACCTATCCACCACCAGTCGAACTGTTGTTTCAGCGCTGCGGCTATGTTGGCCATGTTTGCAATCAGGTCTTCTTCACCGGAGATCAAAGCCTCTATTTGCGCCAGGATTGACTGGTACTGCTTCTCCTTAGAGTCTTGTATAATTTTTAATTCTTCTGCCATAGTATAAAAAAAATGCCCCGTATAGAACGAGGCATTAAAGATAAAAACTTAAATACTATTTTTTGCCTTTAAGCATGTTATTTAACTGCTCTACAGCCTGTTTGGCGCCTGCATTTTCAGGATCCAAAGCTACGATTTTTGCAAAGTAATCTCTTGCGTTTGCATAGTCTTTTTTCGTATTAGCATAGTAATCTCCTAACAGGTAGTACTCATAGATCAGCGTCTGCTTGTTGGATGCTTCATTGATCCTGGGCTCAAGATAAGCAATGAAGTTTTTAATATGAGGCAATGCTAATTCTTTGGTAGAATCCTGTGCCAGTGCGCTTTGCTGAAGATAGTAATAAGCGAACATATCTTCGGGATATTTGCTTTTCAGTATAGTGTATAAGCTGTCTGAAAGCTTGTACTGCCCTGCTTTGAAAGCTGCATCTGCGTAAGATACCATGCCTTTATCAGAGATTTTCTTACCGGCATAGATTCCCTTTAACCATTGGAATTTTTCAGCAGGCTTGTTCGCTTTATCATAAGCTACAGAGATAGAGTCAATATATCTTTCCCTGAGATAAACTGCTGTGTCCATCTCGTAAGCTTTTTTCAGGTATTCAACAGCACGCATCGCTTTGGTAGAATCTTCCTTTAAAATATACCCGGCGCTTGCATAATCCTGTCCGTGGATGCTTGATGCAGGAGCTACTTTAAAGTATGCGTCTACAGCAGCAGCAGCTTTATCGCTTTGTCCCAGTCTGTGGTAGCTCTTAGCCAGCAACATATTTACGTCGGGGTATGAGCGGCACTCAGAGTTTAGCATTTGCTGCGCCTGATTGATTGCTTCCTGGTATTTACCGGATACGTAAGAAAAATCTGCCTGGAAATATTTGGTATCGCAGCTTTGTTCAGCCACTCTAACAAACTGATCCAAAAATTCTTTCGCTTTGTTTACATCATTTTCCCTGAAATATTCAAAGTAGGTGAGGTAAGGTGCAGCGAAGTTAGGATCTGCGGAAATAGCTTTTTGGTACCACTCATTCATGGCCTGGTAGTTAGCCTGGCTCTGGTACATTACACCGATCCTGTAGGGGGCCAATGCGAAGCCAGGATTTCTTGTAAATGCTGTATTATAAGCCTGGTAAGCCTTACCGCCGTTTTCACCACCTTGTTTCAGGTAGTTCATACCGAGATAGATACCGGAGTAGGGGTTGCTGTCATCCAACTGCATTGCCTGCTCCAGCAAAGGAATTACATATGCAGGATCACCCTGGTCGCCATCACCGTGAGAGCTTGCGCGGCCTATGGCTGTATATATTTCTGCCAGGTTTTTGCCTTTGTCTCTTTTCTTAGACTTGTCACTTATAATTTTGATAGCCTGCTCAAATCTTTGTTTGGCAGCATTCTTATCTTTTGTTACTAAATAGTCTGTATTACCCATACCTACCAGCAACCAAGGATCGCTTGGGTTTGCTGCCAATGCTTTCTCATACAAAGCTCTTGCCTGTTGAGGCCCGTCGGGCATTGCCAGGTTCTGGATCATTGTCTGGCCTAACCAGTAGATAGCCTGGGTGTTACCCGGCTCTTTATTTACAATCTGTTGAAAAATATTTTTAGCTGTATTGAATTTAGAATAATATACAGCCTGGATACCTTCATCGATTGATTGGGCAACTGCTATAGAAAAGCTCATAGCCAATGCCAAAAAACTAAAAAGGATTTTTTTCATGTGTATTCTTTTTTTTAATTGTTTCTGTTTGCCACATGGAATTTCGCCCGATACAGCTTTAATTTTTAAGCTGGATTATGGCTTCATGTCATGTGTATTCTTTTTTTAATTGTTTCTGTTTGCCACATGGAATTTCGCCCGATACAGCTTTAATTTTTAAGCTGGATTATGGCTTCATGTCATGTGTATTCTTTTTTTTAATTGTTTCTTACCTATCTAAACATCTGACAACTTTGCTATTCAAACGCTGCTGTCATATGGTTTTATTTGATGTTTTTTCTTTTTTTATGTTTAATGTTCTATCACTCTATTTTACTTTGGAGGAGTCTTCCCGCTCGCCCACAATTACATGCCTTAGACCGAAATACATTTCAGCAGGCACCAGGTTAGCCCTTCTGAAAATCAACTGCCCACGCTCGCCGCGCATAAAACCCATAAAGCCCATACCCAGCTGTGTTGTATTGGTATGTTCTTTCACAATACCCCAGATAGGCCTTACAAAAGCATACTGGTCATTTGAAATGGTGGCTTGTGAAGGTTTTGCATAGCGTTGCAGTGAATCATTTTTTACTTCTATCAGCGCAGCTTTTACTTTACCAAAATAAGCTACCTGTTCCGGATCATATTCGTTGCCTACCCAGCTTGAACCTACAAAGCCAATTGCATTAATATTGTTAGCCACATACTCTATCACAGCCTTGCTTCCCTGCACGCCTTTTACATTCGGTCCGAGCGGCCTGCCCATTGCAATAGAATCCTGTAAATAAAGAACTGTACTCGTTGCGTTCAAACCGTCTACAACAAGTGTTTTACCGGTTGATTGAGCAGTCACCAACTCACGTAATCTTTTTAAGGAAAATACCGTATCGGAAGACGCGGCATTTACGATCACACTGATAGCATCCCACGCAAGCCTGAAATTTTTGGGATAAAAATCCAGGTTATGTTTAAAAATTTCAAACTCTTCCTTCTTCAACTTCCTTGCTACAATGATCATCCTGGTACTATCGTTCTGAAGGTCTCTGAAACAGTCAGCTTCAGACTTGTATGATGCTATAATATTTGCTTCAGGGAAATCAGCCCTGTACACTTTTATCTGCTCATCAATCACGGGTTTAAAAGATTCGTCCACACTTATGTAAATTGTGCCCTTTTTAGGTGAATCATATATATCTTCTCCGCGATCATCATTTCCATTGTTGCAACCCGACAAAATAAAGAACAAGGTGATAAAATTAAGTATTAATATGTTTGTCAACGATTTCTTAGACACTTTTTCAATAATTTGACTACTAATTAAATTTTATTTAACAATGGATGATTTCTTAATAATCTTTTTGAGTAATGGTGCGGTACAGCCTGAAACCGCCGTACAACAAGCACAATCCGCCGAATATATTAAGTAGCAATGGGTCTTTATTCTCCATAATAGGTTTCAATGCATTGATCTTATTACCAAAAAACATCAGCAAGCCTATCAGCAAGATAATGACAGACATGGTAAAATCCTTTACCTGCCGCATTTTTATATAACTCTTCCTATTCCTTTCCCTTAGATCACGATTGTCCATCCTAAAAAATTAAAGAGGTGTAAGATAAATAAAAATTCAATATTTCAGTATTAAGATCAAAAAACTTATTGTTTTCCACATCAATTCTTCTTATTTAATCGTTAATTTAAGATTTCCCTGCAGGTTTCCGCAGCAGCGTTTATTGTAAAATCCAGGTCATCGTAGGTGAGCGCATTGTTCAGGAACCAGCTTTCAAATGCCGATGGGGGCAGGTACACGCCCCGCTTCAACAAGCCGTGGAAAAACTTCTTAAAGGTTTCACCGCAGGCAGCGGCGGCAGAAGCAAAGTCAGTAACCGGCGCTTTTGAGAAAAACACCGTGATCATACTCCCTAAATGGTTGATCTTATGGTCAATGCCCATTCCGGCCAAAACTTTTTCCAGGCCGGTACGCAAATAGGTTGTTTTTGCCTCCAGTTCTGAGTAATGTTCCGGATGCGCATTGAGCTCCTTCAGCAAGGCCATGCCTGCGCTCATGGCGAGCGGATTGCCGCTCAATGTACCTGCCTGGTATACATTGCCCACAGGAGAAATATGCTGCATAATCTCACGCCTGCCGGCAAATGCGCCAACGGGCAAGCCTGCGCCGATAACCTTTCCGTAGGTCACCAGGTCGGCATCAATTTTCAGTTTTTCCTGTGCACCGCCTTTTGCGAGCCGGAAGCCCGTCATTACTTCATCCAGTATCAGCACCATATTTTCCTGCGTACAGACTTTACGCAAACCTTCCAGGAAACCTTTTTCAGGCAATACACAGCCCATGTTTCCTGCAACAGGCTCTATGATGATGGCAGCAATTTCATTTTTGTGGTCTGCTACCAGCTGCTTCACCGCTTCCAGGTCATTGTAGGGCGCTACCAACGTATCCTGGGATGCGCCTTTGGTTACGCCCGGCACTTCCTGAATGCCAAAAGTTGCCACGCCGCTGCCTGCCTTTACCAGGAACATATCTGCATGGCCGTGGTAGCACCCTTCAAACTTGATGAATTTATTTTTGCCGGTATAGCCTCTGGCCAGACGGATAGCAGACATGCAGGCCTCCGTGCCGCTGTTTACCATCCTCACCTGGTCTATATTCGGTGTCATGGACCTGATGAGCTCTGCCATTTCTACTTCCAGCGCTGTTGGCGCACCAAAAGAGGTAGACTTTTCTGCCTGTTTTTTGATTGCCTCAATTACCGGCCTGTAAGCATGGCCGAGTATCATAGGCCCCCAGGAAGCTATGTAATCTACATACCGGTTGCCGTCTGCATCGTAAAGGTATGCACCCTCAGCTTTTTCAATAAATAAAGGCGTGCCGCCTACACTTTTAAAGGCGCGGACCGGCGAATTTACACCACCGGGAATGCTCTGTTGCGCTCTTTCAAATAATGATTTGCTTGAAGTATACTCGTACATGATCGCAGATATTTTTTTATGTATGCAAATGTAAGGATTCCGGGGCTTTTGACAGCCTCAACAGAAACAACCTTATGGTTAGGCTGTGGTTTTATGCGGTGCAGCGTTCAGCGATGTTTCTTGCTGCAATGATGCCGCTTGCCCAGGCATGCTGAAAATTAAAGCCGCCGGTAATGCCGTCCACGTCCATGATCTCTCCTGCCAAGAATAAATGATTATGCAGCCTGCTTTCCATAGTTTGCGGACTGATCTCCTGCAACGCAATGCCGCCGCAGGTTACAAACTCTTCTTTAAAAGTAGTTTTTCCTTTTATAGCATACGTATCGCTGGTGAGCATTTGTATCAGCTTGTTTTGTTGAGTAGAAGAGAGTGCATTCCACACTGTAGCCGGATTGATGGCAGCTCTTTGCAATAAATAGTGCCACAGGCGCTGCGGCAGTTCAAACGGATTTTTGTTGCCTGTCTTTTGTACAGCATATCTGTTCCTGAAATCATTCCATTCTTCCCGCAATGTATTTTCGTTGTATTTGCCGCTCCAGTTGATTTGTATGGAAAAAGAATATGCTTTTTCAGCGAGCGCCCTGGCGCCCCAGGCAGATAACCTTAAGACAGCCGGGCCGCTGAAGCCCCAGTGTGTGATCAGCACCGGGCCTTTTTCTTTTAACTTTGTCCCGGCAATTTTTACTTCCACATTTGTGGCGCTTACGCCCATTAACTTTTTTATTTCATTGTCAACAGCATTGAATGTAAATAAACTTGGCGCCGGCGGTTCAATGGTATGCTGCAAGTTCCTGATCCAGTCAAACTGTTCGGCTTTGGGAAAACCGCCACAGGCAATTACTACATAATCTGCCTTTAACACACCTGCATGGGTATGCAACAGGAACCGCCCGCTTTCTTTTTCAATGGCTGAAACCCCTGTATTCATGCGTATTTCTACGTGATGCTTATTGGCTTCGGCTAAAAGACAATCAATGATTGTCTGCGATGAATTGCTTGCAGGAAACATCCTGCCATCTGCTTCAGCGTGTATGTTTACGCCACGGCTTTCAAACCATTCAACAGTATCTTTGGGTGTAAATTGAAACAATTCTTTTTTGAGGAAATTTTTACCGCGCGGATATTTTTTAATCAGTTCATTCACGTCAAACTCATTGTGGGTAACGTTGCAGCGCCCGCCACCACTCACTTTTACCTTAGCCAACAGCTTTGAGCTTTTCTCTAATACCATCACTTTCAAATGCGGCGCAAGGCGTGCTGCATTTACCGCGCAAAAAATGCCCGCTGCCCCTCCGCCGATGATAACAAGCTGCTGCATAGATTATTTTTTAAAGAGAGCGATGTAATCCTGGTACATATACATTTTATTCTTTTTCGTGCCTGTGACTTCATTAATGATGTCTAACATTTGCAACTCTTCCAATAGCCGGTAAGATGTATTTTGCGATACACCTGTTATTTCCATCGCTTTTGCTGCGGAGATTAATGGGGTTTGATACAGATGATGCATTAACATCAGCAAGTGTTTTGCCCTCCTGCTTTTTAAACGGATTTTATTCTCGGCATCCTGCTTTAGTTTTAAGATGTTATCGAATGTCTCTATGCCTGTCTTGGCCGTTTCTATCACTCCCACCAGGAAAAATTTAAACCACTGTTTTAAGTCCCCATGTGTTCTTACACGATTCAGGTTATCATAATACAGCAACCTGTTTCTTTCAAAAAAATCTGATAAATACAATACGGGTTTTTTTAAAATATTTTTCTGTAACAGGTAAAGTATAATAATGAGCCTGCCAATTCTGCCATTACCATCCAGAAAAGGATGAATTGTTTCAAACTGGTAATGAATTAATGCAATTTTCAAAAGTTCAGGTAAAAATATTTCATCGTTATGGGCGAAATGCTCCAGGTCACTCATCAACTCCTGTATACTTGTATGTACAGGCGGCACAAAAACCGCATCATTAATGGTAGCTCCTCCTATCCAGTTTTGACTTGTTCTGAATTCTCCCGGCATCTTATGATATCCGCGTACACCAGTGAGTAATATCTTATGTGTGTTACGTATAAGCCTGGACGAAAATGGGAGGTCTTTTATTTTATCGATTGCTGCATTAATTGCCTCAATATAATTATTTACTTCCTGCCAGTCATCTCTTCTTTCCGGGTCTATCTCTTCTTTACTAAGAAGCACATCCTCAATATTAGTTTGCGTACCTTCTATCTTACTACTTTGCGTTGCCTCTTTGCGAATGTGCATTGAGATAAATAAATCAATATTGGGGATGTATTCGCTATACATATCCAACCTGCCCAGATGCCGATCTGCAAGAGACAACAATTTTTGGATTTCCATATCAGATAACAGCCACTGCCTGTTTATGAAAGATGGCTGAAAACTCTTATAACTACCATGACTTAGGTAATTCCCGGGATCAAAATCTATCATTTAAACAAAAATTTGAGTTACGACTACTTTAAAACTCAAATTTAGGTATTTTTTTGAGTTTTCAACAATTCAAAACTCAAGTTTTGTGTCTTTTTTGAGTTTTGTCAGCATAAAAACTCAAGTTTTAGATGATTTTTGAGTTTAAGGATATTATAATTCAACAATTAGGTGTTTTATGAGTTAATAACAAACCTGAAAATCAACATAATTAAAAATAGCTTGTGTTCAGGTTGAGGTTCTTCTTTTCCTGTTCTTCAATGATGGAAAAATCTGAAAGTATCAGCGCTTTCCCCTTTTTTACACACACATTGTGTTCGAAGTGAGCTGACGGCAACCCGTCTTTGGTTTTTACAGTCCAGCCGTCCTTATCGGTAAAAACGTCTTTTTTCCCAAGGTTGATCATTGGCTCTATAGCAATGGTAAGATTTTCTTTTAGTTTTTTACCGCTGCCGCGTTTACCGTAATTGGGTACATGCGGATCTTCATGCATATTTTTACCAAGGCCGTGGCCTACCAACTCACGCACTACGCCGTAACCGTGCCTGCGCTCGGTATGCTCCTGTATAGCAAAAGCAATATCGCCCACGTAGTTGCCTACAATGGCTTTTTCTATGCCTTTATAGAGGCTTTCTTTGGTAACTTTTACCAGTTGTAAAACTTCTGGCGGCACTTCGCCAATGATAAATGTGTAAGCATGCTCGCCTACATAATTGTTCCTGGTAATGCCCAGGTCCAGCGAAAGAATATCGCCGTCTTTTAACGCTGTATTGTTTGGAAAGCCGTGCACAACTACATCGTTTACGGAGGCGCATACATTGTACGGATACCCGTTGTACTTATAAAAAGTGGGAGTACCGCCTTCATCTAAAATCATTTTTTTGCACAGCTCATCTATTTGCAGGGTGGTCATGCCGGGCTTTAGTACAGATGCTACATGTGCAAGTATCCTGCTGATGGTGGTAGCATTCTGCTGCATGATGGCAACCTGTTCATTGGTCTTATAATGGATCATTCTGCAAAGATAATTTATTAAAGTCTTTTTGCGTCAAACACCTCACCCTGCTCACTCCTCGAGGAGCGGGAGTAGTTGTAAATCTCTCAAAGTCGTAGCGCGCAAAGAATAGAACATTGTCAGGTGAAAAAACCGGACGCGGCGCCAACCTTGTCAGGAAAACCTACACGGCAAGGAAACGCAACAGAAAACATACATCATAAACACCATTCACAAAATCCAAAATTAAAAGACTGCTTTTACTTCGCTGCGCTGCGTATCGCAGCGACGGTATCAGTACTCACCCATGGCGCAAGCATCCGCTTGTGCCAAACCTGCCTTGTGTGCATTGTTGACCCATGGCGCAAGCATCCGCTTCTGCCAAAGCTGGCTTATGTGCTTTGTTGTCAATCTCACCCATGGCGCAAGCGTCCGCTTGTGCCAAACCTACTCCTTATGAAAAACCCTGTGCGCATTGTTTTTAAATTTAATACAATGTCACAAAGAATACGCAAGTTTCACAAAAGACTGCCTGAACTGACGCCTGCCTGTCAGTGAGCGAAAGCAATGCACGGAAGGTGATTGATTCGCCCGAAAGAAGTTTTTATTTTTTGATTGTCTGCGGCGAATCAATTGTCCCTGAAGTGCAAATTGATTCCGGGCCAGAGCTTATGCGCGCAGCTCACCTTCACGCGGGACAGACCTTTTTGGTTCTTTTTGCGGCAATGGCAAAAAGAACAATATTTTCATTTTCACGCTAAGGCTGCAAAAGAGAGAAACGCAAAGAAAGAAGATTCTTCGATGTCAGGAAAACCTACACGGCAAGAAAACGCAACAGAAAACATACATCATAAACACTATTCACAAAATCCAAAATTAAAAGACTGCTTCTACTTCGCTGCGCTGCGTATCGCAGTGACGGTATCAGCACTCACCCATGGCGCAAGCCTCCGCTTGTGCAAACCTACTCCTTATGAAAAACCTTGTGTGCATTGTTGTCAATCTTACCACAAAGTGCCTGGCAAAGCCCCAAATAAAACAAAAAGGAATACCACTTTTGCTATAGTTCTTAGTGAAAGCAACCCTGCACTTTCAGCTTTTGCGGCCGAGCTCTGCGTATTCATTGGGTGAAGTACTCAAAATATTTAGCGCGCCGGAAATCATATCCACTATGAATTTTTCGAAACGGAGATATTAAACCGCAGATATTCTTACCCCTCAGCTAACCACCCCGCAATGTTCCTGCTATCGCAAGGACGATACTTCCTTACATGATAAAAACATAGCATCACACCATACCCACCCTTAGCTACGCATCAGTGCGCGCATTTCATCGTGATAGCTGCGAGCAGCTTTAGCTGCGGCTTGCGAAAAATCTTCGGCCTGAGAAGCGTAAATCACAGCACGGCTGGCATTTACCAATAAACCAATATCTTTATTGCTGCCATAGGCAGCCACTTCCTGCAAACTTCCGCCCTGCGCGCCAACGCCGGGTACCAGCAAGAAATGATCAGGAACTATACGCCGGATATTTACCAGTTCTTTAGCCTGAGTAGCGCCGGCCACAAACATCAGGTTTTGGGGCGTACCCCAGCCGGAGACAGTTTTTAAAACCCGCTCATAAACAAACTCTCCCGACTGCAACCTTTGCAGCTCAAAATCTTCTGCTCCTTTATTTGAAGTCAGCCCTAGAACAATGGTCACTTTATCTGTATACTCTAAAAATGGGCGTATGCTGTCTTCTCCCATGTAAGGCGCCACGGTTACAGCATCAAAGCCGTAAGCTTCAAAGAAAGTTTTGGCATATTGTGCCGAAGTGTTTCCTATATCACCACGCTTGGCATCTGCAATCACAAAATGTGTGTCCGGAATGTGCTCTAAAGTTTCCTGCATGATCTCCCAGCCCCTGATCCCCATAGACTCATAAAAAGCTGTGTTGATCTTGTAGCTTACGCAATGATCCAAGGTAGCGTCTATAACAGCTTTATTGAATGCGAGTACCGCGTCTTTTTGAGAACGCAGATGCAATGGTATTTTCTGATCATCAGTATCCAGGCCTACACAGAGATAAGATTGTTTTTGTTTGATATGATCAATAAGGGATTTAATACTCATAGTTAGATTATATATTTAGTAACTCCCGGGCAATTATCAGATTTATCAGTCTGAATTTTCCAAAGGCGGGATGTTTGGCAGATTGCACAAAAATAAAACTAATAGCCCATACTTTTTGCAGGATTTATTTGATTTTAGCACTAAAAATATACGTGCAAGTTTCGTTTATGCTTATCTTTGACTGAAAGCGTTTTATGGGATGTTCTTGTAAATTTACCCGCAATTTCATATCCGGTCAACGGACCGGAATGTTTGTATTTGCAAGAAAAACTATGGATATTGCGCATAAAATTTACATGGAAATAAATGTTGTAAATAAAAATATTCACCGATGAAATACGGAATTGTGATGATAGTGCTGTTTGGTATTGCTCTGGCTAATACCGGCTGCCTTGTATCGGAAGACAATTCCATACCGGCGCCGGCCAGATTACGATTGATAAATACTGTACCTGAGCAGACATATTCGCTGTTGGGAAATGATGAAGCACTGGCTGCAAATATTCCTTTCGATAGTGTAACGCCTTATGGATACGCTTTCCCCGGTTTTTATAATATGTCGCTTGTGGATACAAAAAGCAATAAATCTATTCTTGCAAAACAGCTTATCCAGAGCGATCTCAGGTATTCTTTTTACGTGATACCTGACAGTGCAAGTACAGCCGGGAACATTAAAGGATTTAAACTTTCTTTGGTCAACGACACCAAACGCCAGCAAATAAAAGATACATTCTATATACGCTTCCTGCATTTTTCTCCCAAGCAAAGCAGCGATGCCACCACACCAACTCAACTGTTTCTAAAAACATACAGGGAGCGCGGCACAAGCAATTTATTTGACAGCACCATACAGAACAACTTTACCCGCAGGTCTTTCAACGACATCAGTGTACGTACACAATACGCAAGCTTTGAGAAGCTGGAAGAAGGTAATTATAAATTCGGATTTTTTGATGGCAACGACTCCAGCCGCCAGTATGAAACAACTAAAAAATATTTCAGCGCCAACAAGTATTACACTTTATACCTGGTAGGCTTTAAAAACGGCACGGGCATCCATGCCTGGAAGGTGAATATAGACAGCGTGAACAATACATTCTAAACCATTTATCCATATCAACAAAAACAACAAAAAATGAAACTATCGTCCATACTCGACAGGTTCGCTGAACCTGAAACGCTAAAGATGGCAAAATTAGGACGCGAGCTACGCGCGCAGGGGCACGATGTAATTGACCTGAGCCTGGGAGAACCAGACTTTGACACTCCTGAGCATATAAAGTCTGCCGCCAAAAAAGCTATTGACGACAACTGGAGCCATTATACTCCCGTGCCGGGCTTTTTAGACCTGCGCGAAGCGGTCTGCAACAAACTGAAGCGCGACAATCAACTGGATTATAAACCGGAAAACATAGTAGTTTCTACGGGCGCCAAACAAAGCCTGGCCAACGTGATCCTGGCATTGGTAGATGATGACGAAGAAGTAATTATTCCCACACCGTATTGGGTTACCTATTCTGAACTGGTAAAGATAGCGCGCGGGAAAGTAGTAGAAATACGAACTACGCCCGAAGCTAAATTTAAAATCACACCGGAGCAACTCGAAGCCGCCATTACTCCCAGAACAAAAGCATTTTTGTTTTCTTCTCCCTGCAACCCTTCAGGGTCTGTATACAGCAAAGAAGAACTGGCGGGCCTGGCCGAAGTTTTTAAAAGACATCCACAGATAGCTATTATTTCAGATGAAATATATGAATACATCAACTATGTAGGCAGGCACGAAAGCATTGCGCAGTTTAGCGAAATAAAAGATCAGGTGATTATTGTAAACGGCATGAGTAAAGGCTTTGCCATGACCGGCTGGCGTATTGGCTACACTGCCTCTGTGCCTGAAATAGCCAAAGCTATGGAAAAACTTCAGGGCCAGTTTACCAGCGGCACCTGCTCTATTGCTCAAAAAGCATCTGTTGCCGGACTTACAGAAGACTTAGCGCCTACCATGGAAATGAGCAAACAATTTACAGAAAGGAAGAGAAGGACGCTTGAACTGGTGAGTAATATCCCCGGCCTGAAATGTGCTGAGCCTGATGGCGCCTTCTACATCTTCCCCGACCTGAGTGCTTACTACGGTAAAAAAGCCCCTGATGGCAATGAGATAAAGGACTCTGCCGACCTGTGCATGTATATTTTAAATACGGCGCACGTATCCTCGGTGATGGGGGCAGCGTTCGGCGAGCCCAACTGCGTACGCTTCTCTTTTGCCAACAGCATTGAAAACATTGAAAGAGCGTGGGCCAGAGTAAAAGAAGCATTGGCTAAGCTGAGTTAATCGGAGGTTTGGGCAATAAAAATACCTAACAGGTTTGATGCTGTTAGGTATTTTTTTATTTGAAGAGGTCGAAAAAAATATTATGCCTGACATCCACTTTTGCCAGGCATAATATATTAATTAAGGATTCTGATCAGTCTGTTCATTCAAAGATTTATTGGCTTCAAATTCACTCTTAGGTATTTTTAATGTAAGTTTACCAATAAGCCTGTGTTATAAACTGAAGCAGTGATTTAACGGGCACCTCCTGCCCACCATACATTTTCCGTATACACATATGCGCCATCACCGTATGCCTGTTTTACTGCAACATTAGCAGTAACATCGGAGTTACCATATGGCAGCCTTAAAGGAAACTTACTACTATTCAAAGGATTTTCTAGAGTTACAAAATTTTCTTTGAGTGCTTTCATTCTCCTTATGTCATTAAAAGCCTCCGTAGATTCTCCTGAAGCACCGTAGAATGCGAGGTATTTTTGAAGCATTACCTCCTTAAGTGGTGCCGCATTGAAGCGTGCAGCAACTGAGTTATCAAAATATCTATGCGCTACTTCTTTAGAAAGATCAACTGACGGAGCCACGTCAGCTACATAATCAGCAGCGATTTCTATCGATTTCTGCAAATTAGCAAAAGCAGGTACCAATGCTTCTTTCAAAACTTCTTTTGCTTCAGCAATCTTGTTCAGCCTGGTTAAAGCCTCAGCTTTCAGAAACAATAATTCATGATAGCTTAGAAGCATTGTCGCAGCTTTATTAGCATAGTTTACATAAGAAATGGGATAAACATATTGTTGCTGTATTGGTTCCCCATTAGGTGCAGCTTGTGCATACGCTGTAGTCAACGGAATCGTATTTACTGCCGTTAATTTTGCATTCCATTTGCCAAACGCAGGGTTGCCACGTGGATCTTCTAATGCAATAAATTTACCCGCCAGGCTCTTACTGGCACCCAACCCATCACGCGCATTAGAGTAACCAAAAAGTGGATTTATATTTTTGGTACCATCATACTTATTAAATTTCATTTCTTCACCAACCTCGGAAAAAGATTTTTGAATATAAGACAATATGCTTACTAGATCGGCGTTCATATTAGTTGAAACCTTTAAGGTATGCATAAGGTAACGCGCTTTGAGTCCATATGCAGCTTTTATCCATTTATCTTTACTTCCACCATATATCAAATCCTGTGCACCTATAGGGCCCGAGCCCGCTGCATCAGTTTTAGCAAGATTGGTAATAGCTTCATCCAGAAGAGTTTGTATCTGCGGATACAATTCCGACTGCTTTTCAATCTTTGGCTGTAGATACATAGGAGAACCGTTTGGAGTAAGAATTCCTGTTTCAGAGTAAGGAACATCCCCAAAGAAATCTGTCAACACACCCAAGTTGTATGCCAATAGCACTTTCGCTATTCCATTAGTAACATCATTCCCAGCTTCTGCACCTCCTTCGGAAGTTTTTGAAATAGCTATTTTAAGTTTTTTTATATTCTCGTATATTGCTTCCCACGAATTGTTATTTGTGGTAGCCAATGTAGGCTCCCCGGATCTGATCTCTGCATTGTATGTCTGGTTGTGCACTCCAGCTTCATGCTCTACATACACAGAAGAATATAAAGCTATATCTCCTCCAACCACTGAAAAAGCAGTAGCTGTTATTGCATCAGTTAATATAAACTTTGCTTGTACGTCTGATGCGTTGTTTCTGTCCCTGTTCACTTCGTCTAAAGCATCTTTTGAACAAGATACTAACGTTGTGCAAAGAACAGCCACAAAAGCAACTAAATATTTAAGGCTAAAAAATTGTTGTTTCATTTATAGATAGTTTAAATTAAAATTGAAGGTTTATTCCCATACCAAAACTGCTTGTCTGCGGCAATGTGAATCTTTCAAACGCACCTGCCATATTGGTATTACCTTGGCTTGATTCCGGATCAAGGTATGGTGAGTTTGTCCATAATAAAAGATTTCTTGCAAAAACATTTAGTTCTAAACCAAAGTTGGCCTTTTTAACAGCTTTATATCTTAAGGCAATTTCCCTCATTTTAAAGAAAGATGATTCCACAATACTGCTTTCATCAATATTGTTTAAAGCTGAAAAATAATCTTGTATATTTTTATATCCTGTAATTTTTATATCATTCGGTGTGCCATCTTCTTTTACTGCTCCCGGGAACATCACTTCGTTCCTGTCTCTCGCTTCACCACTTTCCCTGCTAACACCATAGAGTCCAAACAAACCGGTTGAACCGCTGTACATCTGTCCCCCATTCTTCCATTCTGCCACAGCAGAAAGAGTAAGATCTTTATACCTGAAGCTTGTATTTGCACCAAGAATAAAATCAGGTGATACACGTCCTATAACTCCTGGTGCTCCCGCCATTGGTAACCCGTCAGCCCCTACTACAATTCTTCCATTTTTATCTCTTTTGTAGGTTGAACCGTAGATTACTGGGAATTTATCGCCAATTCCAGCTCTTACCTGAGGTGTAACGAATCCACCTAGAAAAATGCTCTCAACATCTTCAGCCAGCTCATCTACATAGTTATCAATTTTACTGAAATTAAATCCAAAATTCCAATCTATGTCTGTTTTACGGATAGCATTGAAATTTAATGTGGCTTCATGTGCATTTGTATGTACTTTCCCTCCATTTGTCATAAAAGAAGATGCTCCTGTAGAACCTGCAAGAGGTACAGCAAATATCTGATCTGTAACATCCTGCCTAGAGAATGTGTAAGAAAAGTCTATCACACCTCTCAAGAAGCCTAAATCAATACCTGTTTCTATTGAATTAGTGTTTTGGGGTTTTAAATTACCATCATATATGGTTGTGCTAGGAATATATCCTTTAATGCCTTCGATAGGGTATATGATAGGAGTACCGGAATAAAAGCCGCCACCATATGCAGGAATTGTATAATAGTTTGGCAAATAAGAGCCTGCTTGGCCAACTTGCGCGTATGATGCTCTGATTTTTCCGTAACTTAAAGTGCTGTTATCCTTAAGTGACTCTAATTCGGTAAATACAAAACTTACGCCTACTGAAGGATAATAGAATACTCTGTTATTGCGTGGCATGCTTGAAACTATATCCTGCCTGCCTGTTGCTGTCAGGTAAAGCATATTTTTATAGGCTAAATTGAGGTTGATAAAAGTTCCAAATGTTCTGTTCTGCTTATAGGTTGAGCTAGCATCTTTAATAGCTGTATTATCCATATGATTCCAACCGGCAAATGCAAAGTCTGATCCGTATGCATATTTGTAAATAGTTGAAGTGTTTACTATTTCATTACCTATTAAGGTTGTAAGATTCAAGTCATTGTTTATATCCCACCGTAGATTTGCTGTTAAAAGAGAATTGAGCATATTATTAGTGAAGCTATATTCCTCTATGGTGCCGTTGTTATTAGAGCCACGAGTTGTAGATCCAAAGCTCCAGATATCCTGGTAATTAGTGGTATATACATCTGTACCTAACTGATATTTCACATCTAAAGCCAGGTTGTCTGTTCCCAGATTGTTGTTATACGTCACTGAGCTATTTCCAAAGAATCTATTCGTCTTCTCATTAAAGCTGTTTTTGCGCATACCCCAATATGGATTTACGAATGCACCACCACGGTAACCATTAGGCCTATCGTCATTGCCCGCATAATGATCAGGTATACCTTTTAAATTGTAGCTGGGTGGAGCAGGAAAAACTGTTGCCATAATACCATCATTGGCAGTTGGAGCTTTATCAATGTTGGAAGTAACGAAATTTCCCGCAAAAGAAGTCTTGAACCTTTCAGACAATTTACTCTCACCAGCTAAGCGAGCATTATACCTTTCCATGCCTGTATGCGGAACAATCCCTTTTTGATTAGTGCTGGCTAAAGAAAATGAGTATATATTTTTTTCATTACCTTGAGATACATTGATAGAATTATTAAAGGTTTGACCTGTATTAAAAAAATCTTTGACATTATCATAGACCCCGGGAGCAATCCAAGGATTTAATCCGGCATTAGCAAGCTGAGGCACATAATACATACCTGGCTTCATACCGTCTTTCTGTGTATAAACATTATCTGTTTCACCGCCATAGGTTTTACTCTTAGGCAAGTCAGTGATTTTAGGACCCCAAGAGGTAGATGCATTGGGATTGTATTCTCCCGCACTACCCTGTGCATAAGTTTTCTGCAGGTCTGGGAATCTTGAAAGTTTGTCAAAGCTAACATTTGAATTAAACGTAATTCTGGCTGCACCCCTTGCACCCTTTTTTGTAGTTATCACTATAACCCCGTTACTAGCTCTGAGACCGTAGAGAGCAGAGGCTGCCTGACCTTTTAATATTTCGATATTTTCTATATCATTAGGATTGATGTCAATACCTCTATTAGCATAATCTGTACCTGTAACGCTGTTTCCCGTACTGATATCCGATGTTGAAGATACTGGTAAACCGTCAATAACATATAAGGGTGAGTTATTTCCTGTAAAAGAACGTGCGCCCCTGATCGTGATAACACTAGAAGCACCGGGCATGCCGCTGGATGGCTTAATTTCAACCCCTGCAGTTTTACCCTGTATGGCTCCTGATAAAGAAGTGTTAGCCGCCTGATTTAGTTCATTACCCTTAATAGTTTGAGTGGCATACCCTAAAGATTTCTTATCTCTTGTAACACCTAAAGCCGTAACAACTACTTCACTACCAGCTTCTGTAGCCGCTTCTCCTCTCACCAGATTAATATTCAGGAAGCCGCCTGTTAATGAAACAGTCTTCTCCTGATAACCTAAAGCGCTAACGGTTACAGCCTGTATCTGATTTAATACATTAAATTTAAATTCCCCGTTGGCATCAGTAGCAGTTCCTGCCCTGCCGCCAACAACTCTTACAGTAGCTCCGGCTACGGGAGCTCCTTCAACATCAGTAACCTTTCCGGTAACTTCCTTAGTCTGTGCCATAGAGGCGCTTACCGTAAAAACAAGAAGGAGCACAATCAACCCCTTAAAAATTTTACTCATAAATCTAAAATTGTTTGTGAAATGAATAATAATCATTAAAAAAAACCATCAAATTGTATCTATTATCTAATTAAACAGCTTTTTTTTATTTAAGAGGGCAAATATAGCAGATAAATTAACAATTAACGTTCAAACTTTTTAGATATTTTTTTCGGAGTAAGTTAACAAACGCTTATTGAGCCATTATCTTATGTAAGATAGAGTGATACGAATTCTAAGTTGAGATAATTTATTAAAATAAATATATTAAAACAGATGCGCATTTTTAATAAAAATATATAAAATGGCAGTTTATCTAAAAAAATTTAGATAATTCTCAAATTGACTGCTTGGGATTTTAATTTAATTCTATCTTTTTTTTGTGTTTAACAATTTGATTGATTAATTCATGCACTATGTTGAGTTATAATGCAAAAAAAAGGCCCATACACGATTACTATAGATGCCCATACATTAAATTCCTTTGTTTGCCGGCATTGATAGTGAAATTCAGGAGATGGATCTGGTATTATACTTTGTGAAAGCATCGTCTATGACGCCTATTAGCATAAAAAATACCTGACAATAGTAATTGTCAGGCATTCAGTTTTATGTAATTAAGATTATCTCGCCCCTAAATAAATAAATGTTTCTTCAAAAGTCCTTCCTCCATTTCCTTGCTTCCAGAAAACTTTTAAGGTTTTGGTTGCAGGATCATATTTACTTCTTAGATCTTGAGGTGTTTGTACTCCTAAAGAAGGACATTCAACCGTTATTTGATTTGTAGCCGGATCAATGTTGTAATAAACCTCGTTACTATACGTTCCTAATAAACCAGGAATAAGTTTTAATCTATTTGGCCCTGCTGTATGCAGTTCTACTGTTTTATTCGCATTAGGCACAAGCGAGGTATTTGCCGAAGTTCTATATGTATAACGACCGTCATATTTATTTTTAGGCCCAACATTGATAACCATCTTGCTAAAATTCTTACTAATGATTTCTCCTGACGCATCAGTTATTTTTAAGCCAATAGCATAGTCATGGGTAAAATCAATCTGATCTATCTTAACGGGAATTTGTAAATAACCAGTTTGCTCTCCGGACTTGATCGTAACAGTTTCAGACATTTGATATATTGCAGGGTTCAATGGATAAAAATCATAATGTTCTGCTACATTAAATGAATCAATCACATTATTATCAACCTTTATTGTTACTTTGATATCTTTTGGCGCATTATTGTGGCCAGCGTAGTTGACTGGAATTATAATAGTATCCAATGGAGCAATATCAAAAGACTGAATATAAAATCTGATTGGATTTTTCAAGCCCGACTCTAAAGATGAAGGATTTCCGAATTCAACAACACTTTTTACCTCTTCAGGTTTTATAATCTGCGAATCATCCTTCAGACATGAAGATATATTGAAACTACAGATTAATAGAATGAATATTTTAAATAAGCTTCTCATATTTATTTATTTTTTTAATTACTATTTCGCCCAAAATATTTTGTCTATAAAAACGCTAATACCACCATTTGCACCGCTACCCTTTTGTGCATTAACATTCGTAGAATTATAGATAAACTCTTCCTGCGGGTATTGAATACGTGTTGGAAGCTTATCGGGCGCTGTAGACAATGATTGCAATGATACAAAACTGGTATATTTATTAGCGACTGAAGGAATGGTATTAGCAGGATATCCTGTTCTTCTATATTCGTTCCATGATTCTATACCATTGATCATATTATTGGCGATATATTTCTGAGTAATAATTGCCTCAATTTTTTTGTTATTATCTGTGGCTAGGTCGAAATTCACAAGGTAATTATCTTGATTTTCTGTAAGATAGGTGTTGAATTCAAACAGCGGATCAATTGCAATTGTATCTTTCACGCCTACCGCTGTAGCTATTTTGCCCGTTTTTACATTAACAAACTTATTAGATATACTACCTGCCTCATTCTTATTGAGGTAACGAAATGATTGTAAAATTCCGTTGTTGAAAGCCTCTTTAGCATTGCCTGTAATTATCCCGCGCACTATGCCCTCTGCCTGCAAGAAATAACTTTCTGCAGCAAGCATAATAGACTGCGGGGCTGAAGGTCCTTTAAAGATGCCTATTGAAGCATAGTTAGTAGCATTCACTGTTCCTGTTGCGATATACCAATCGTTTGGTGCTTTTACTTTAGCGGCATCATTACTACCGGGATCGTGACCTAATTGATTTATACCTGGAGAGGGATAAACACGATAGGTGAGACTACCTCTGAATTTATCATAAATTTTGTTTCCGTCATAAAATCCAACTGTGTAGAATGAAGGTACGCGCTGATTTAATGCCGATGCATAATTTGCGCCGGAAGTCGTAGCCCCAGAAACCTCGTAAGTACGCCTCCATGTAGGATTTAACTTGCCGGTTACATTTGAATATCCTGGTTGCACCAAAGCATCTTCGGTTAGAAAACCATCAGGAGAAAATGTTTTATTAGTAAAATTTACTTTAGAACCGGCCCTGAGGATAAGGCGTAATTTTATTGTATTTGCAAATTTTTTCCAAAGCGTAAGGTTGCCTTTAAATAAAGGATCTGATGAAGTAGTAAGCTGTAGCGCTGAAGGGTTTGCTCCTCCTTTATTAAACTCTGAAATAGCAACATCAATAGAATCAGCAATAGCTTTATAAATTTCAACACCGTTGGTGTAGGCAGGGGTGAGATTACCCACTCCACGATTAGCTTCAGTATAGGGAACATTGTTATACGTATCAACTAAATGTTGATAATGCAACACTTTAAGTACTTTTGCTGCAGCTCCTAAAACAACATAATTCGGGTCTATTAAAGATTTTCTAATAACTGCTTCAATATCCTCAAGATTGTCATAAGGCACGCTCCATAAATCTCTATAGTTACCCGGTGAATAGTTATAATTAACTAATGTACCCCAACCTGACACTCCTCCGGGATTCACTGTATAACCCATCAGGTCTTCCCCGTGGGAAGAAGAATATGGTTGAAATGCTGCCCATTCGACGATAGTCTTAGGTAAAATGTACTCTTCAGCAATAGGGCCGGTTGGGTTATTTGGATTTTTATTTATATCCAGAAATTTTTTACAGCCTCCAAATAACAGAAAGCTGCTGATTATAAGTAAATTAATTATTTTTTTCATATCTGTTTGTATTAAATGGTAATGATATTACAACCACTAATTATCAAAATTTTAAAGTTAAGGTCGCACCGTAATATCTTGTTGGAGGATTCTGACCTAATGTATTAATACCAACATAGTTAGCTGTACCTCCAGCGCTATATTCAGGATCTGTATATACGTTTGTTTTAGGCACCAACATAAACAAATTCCGTCCAACTAAATTTAAAGATACTTCTTTTAAGAAACCCAGGCTTTGCATCCAAGAAGTCGGCAACATATATCCCAATGCAACTTCTCTGAGTTTCCAGAAAGCGCCTGAGGTAACATAATTCTCAGTGATTCCTGTTCGGACAGTGCCTTGTGGCCAATAATTTGCTCCTCCTTCTGTTATAGTTACGTCTTTATTGTCTACATATTTATTTTGCGCAGCGTCCCAATAAACGGAATTAGGAATTACAAACCTGCCTCTGTTGTATGCGATTGTATTAATTCCGGCACCTGAAAACTCAAAAGTGGTTGCTCCGCCATTATAGATCACATATCCTCCTCTGTATTCAGCAACAGCTCTCAAACTAAGTTGCTTATATCTTGCATTAAGATTGAGACCCATTCTGTGTTTTGGCTGTGTGTTTCCCATATATTTTATATTTGGATCTGCACTCGGAAAACCAGTTACAGGATCAACTATAATTTTACCGGATGCGCTATCACGAAGATGGGGTACTGCATACAATGCAGGAAATGGCATTCCTTGCGCAGCATATACCCCTGTTCCATTACCATAAGCATATAAACGTAACTTGTCTAAGTCTTGTAAGCCAAGCTCATCTACCTTATTATCATTATAAGTATAATTTCCGCCTAAGCCTAACTCCCATACGGCGTTTCTCACCGGGTAGAACGTTATTGATGCCTCAATACCCTTTCCAGAGGTAACGCCTGTATTCGTTAAAATAGTTGAATAGCCTGTGGCGCGTGAAATAGAAACGGGCAATGTTTGGTTTTTGGTATTGTTTTTATAAGCAGTAAAATTTGTTGAAATTTTTCCGTCTAATAAGTCCAAATCAAAACCTACTTCTCTGGTAAGTGTAAACTCTGGTTTTAAACCTGTCTGAACCAGTCTGTTGCCGATAGAGTATGCATAGCTTCCTGAAAAAGGATAACCAGACACCTGGCTATAAATAGGCATAGTATTATAAGGATCTATATTTACACTACCCACGTTAGCAACTCCAGCTCTCAATTTCAAAAAACTAATTGTTCTAGAATTTTTTATTGCAGGGATAGCTTCGCTAGCCACAAACGATATATCTGCTCCTGGATAGAAAAATGAATTGTACCCGGGATCCAGAATAGACACTTGATCTCTTCGCCCTGTAAGATGCAGGGTAAGAAACTTTTTATATATTCCATAAAATTCACCCCAGATACCAATAGTACGAGACTTCGAGATTGATTCTGTAGCAGTTGGTGGCGATGTCTGGTTTCCAATATTATAAAAATCAGGAAGGGCAAGCCCAGATATTGATGCGTTCAAATTTTTACCATCGTTTTGCATGAGCTGAGTGCCTATATTCAATCGCAATTCTAAATTCTCAATATTATTCTTCTTAAAAGATGTAATGAAATCAGCTATCAATCTATTGCTGTAACTCATATATTCCTCCACATATCCATTAATGTTTTCTTTTTTATAAGTGCCGTTGGTTTTGTCTATAGCATATTGATTAAACTTATATATACCAGTAGTTGTTTTAATAGATTGGTTTAAAGAAGTCATTCCAACTCTACCGGTAATATCAAGCCACATAAACGGAGAATATTTTAATGCGGCGTTAACGATCATATTTTCATTTCTAACTTTTTCCCTATAATTATCTTTTAGAAAGTAAGGGTTATTATAGAATGCATTAAAATAGTAGTTGGGCATTGCAAACGAGTCTGTCTGCCAGTTTTTATATCTTGTAAGAGGAATATGACCAGGAGTATTTAATATCAATTCGTAGATAGCTGACTGTTGGGTGGTTTGGTCATAATTATTTCTCATATACCTGGCAGAATAGTCAAATGTTAAGTTATCATAAAAGTTATGCTGTCCACTTACACTTGCGCCTGTTCTGTTATAAGTATCTCCCTCAATAGTTCCGTTAGAAGCAACATGCTGACCTGAAAAATATATCTTACCCTTTGATGTGGAAGAGGAAATAGAAAAATCGGTTTGTGATGTAAGTGAACGTTTCCAGAAGTTTAGCTTACCTTCTTTATCATTCCATGCATAAGGTACTTTCTGAATTTCACCCCCTGGTAAAGGATACTCCCCGATCTCTACTAAAGCACCGTCGAAAGGCGTACCATATTGCTGATTCTCAAAAGGGAGATATTCTTGAATGTAAGCAGTTGAACCGGAACCGTATTTCTTCTGTAACTTTGGAAAAAATGAAACTTCCTGTGCAGACACAGTTTGAGAAATAGTAAAACTGGTAGCTCCAGAACCTTTTTTAGTTGTTACAATTATTGCTCCATTAGAGGCTAAAGACCCATACAAGGCTGCTGATGCTGCACCGTTCAAAATGGTAATGTCTGCAATATCTTCAGGGTTCATATTACCCAGAACTGAATTTGGCACAATGACGTTATCTAATACAATTAAAGCCTGGTTATTACCTAAAATAGAACGATAACCACGCAAAACAATACTGTAAGTGGGGTTAACACCGCTATTTACTCCAGAGATTTGCAAACCCGCAACCTTTCCTGCTAAAGAAGATGTTACATTGATTGGCGATGCCTGAGTAAGAGTTGCATTGTTAAGTGTAGTTGCAGCATATCCAATTTCAGCTTTTTTTGTTCTCAAGCCGGAAGCTGTTACCACTACCTCGCTACCTGCATCTGTGGCACCTTCTCCTCTTACCAAAGTTATGGCCAGAAAGTTTCCCGTTATCGGCACCGTTTGCTCCTGGTAACCGATAGCATTCACAGTAACTTCCTGGATCTTATCCAGCACCTTAAATTTAAATTCCCCGTTGGCATCAGTAGCAGTGCCTGCCCTGCCGCCAACAACTCTTACAGTAGCTCCGGCAACAGGAGCGCCGTCAACATCTGTAACCTTCCCGGTAACTTCCTTAGTCTGTGCCATAGAGGCGCTTACCGTAAAAACAAGAAGGAGCACAATTAACCCCTTAAAAATTTTACTCATAAATAGATAATTGTTTGTGAATAAATGATAACCAATAAAAACATCAAACAAGGTTAATGTTTATGAAAACTGCCGTTTTGGTTTATTAAAACAAATATAAAAGATAACTTTAACTTTTTCAATCAACTTTTTGCATATTTTTTTTACAATAAAAGAAAACTACCGTTCATATGGTTTATGAATAATATAAATTGTTAATCTTCAAATAATTAAGTAGTAAATTTTACACTAAATTAAAAGAAAAAATATTCGAATCTATGTTGCAAAAAGATGCCTATTTTGAGCTTTGGTGAAATATATCGCAGAAATTTTGAAAAATATCAACGAACAGGTTTATAAATTAATAGGCAATTAGAGATTGGGGAGTTTTGCATATCCTTTAACAGTGTTCTGCAAACCAGCCTGTACTTTTACGTGTATAACTGTAAATGTTAAGATATATGGATCAATACATTGGGAGAAGGTTTAAACCCGCCAGTTCGACTTACGCGTAGCCTGTGGCCAGCTTAAGCCAATGTCAAAAAAAATAGTATTTATAAAATAGAAGGGGCTTACAATATGCTAAGCTTACGCAAAGGCAAAGACTGCAGCCGGAGCGCAATCTTGTTATTAAAACTTTCGCACATTTAACTTACCGTACTGCCGTTGCCGGTAAAGCTGTCAGGGTTTATGAATACCAGTTGGCCCGAAGCGTCTTCAGCCATCAGTATCATACCATTGCTTTCAATGCCGCGCATTTTCCTCGGGGCTAAATTTGCTACTACCACAACCTGTTTATTCAGAATGGATTCGGGTTGAAAGTGTTGCGCAATGCCGGAAACAATGGTTCTTTTCTCAAAACCCAGATCTATCTCTAATTTCAGCAATTTATCTGCTTTAGCCACTTTTTCAGCAGAGACAATTGTACCTATGCGCATATCAAGCTTTGCAAAATCATCATAAACTATTTCAGGCTTTAGCGGTAGTACCGTTTTTTCAGTCTCCTCAATAAGCCCTGCCTGCTGTTTTACCTGTTCTTGTCCGCCGGCATGTAATTTTTCAATCTGTGCTGCTATTTCGGCATCTTCTATTTTCCTGAATAGTAATTCCGGTGCGCGCAAAGAGTAGCCTACTTTCAGCAGGTCTGCTCTTCCTGCATTTTCCCAATCGAGCATCCTTTCTACCACCTTCATCATATGCAGCATTTTGCGGGAAGTATTCGGCAGTACAGGATTGATGAGTATAGATAAGTTAGCTGTTAACTGTAAGCACAAGTGCAGGCAATTGTCTATCAGCTTTTGATTTTCCCGGTTTGCGTTAAGGCTTTTAGCCACAATCCACGGTTCTTTTTCCTGCATATATTTATTGCCCTTGCGTGCCAGGTCAATCACTTCAAAAACGGCATCGCGGAAGTGGTAGGTTTCCAGCGCCTGCTCTGTTTTTTCTTTTGCAGCATGAATTTCTGCTATCAGCATTTTATCTGCCTCATCTATAATGTCGTTATGAAAGGGGGGTACTTTGCCGTTGCACAGTTTATGCATCAGCACAAAAGTCCTGTTTACAAAGTTGCCGAATATGGCTACCAGCTCGCTGTTGTTCCGGTCCTGGAAATCTTTCCAGGTAAAGTCATTATCCTTTGCTTCCGGCGCATTGGCGCAAAGTACGTAGCGCATCACATCTTCACATCCGGGAAAATCCTGTATGTACTCATGCACCCATACCGCCCAGTTGCGGCTGGTGGAAACTTTGTCTCCTTCGATATTCAGAAACTCATTGGCAGGTACATTGTCCGGCAATACAAACCCTCCGTGCGCTTTAAGCATGGCTGGGAAAATAATGCAGTGAAATACTATATTGTCTTTGCCAATGAAATGCACCAGCTTGGTATCTTCACTGCACCAGTAGTCTGCCCAATGCTCTGTAAGTTCTTTGGTAGCGGAAATATAACCAATAGGTGCATCGAACCATACGTACAGTACTTTTCCTTCGGCATCCGGCAGCGGTACCCGGATGCCCCAGTTGCTGTCGCGCGTCATAGCGCGGGGGTGCAGGCCATTATCCAGCCAGCTTTTGCATTGGCCGTAAACATTATTTTTCCATTCTTTATGGCCTTCTAAAATCCATTGCTTCAGCCAGGCTTCATAATTCTGCAAAGGAAAATACCAGTGTTTTGTTGTCTTTTTCTCAGGTATAGCATTGCTCAGCGTGCTCCGGGGATCAATAAGCTGCTCCGGGGAAAGGCTGCTGCCGCATTTCTCGCACTGGTCGCCGTAAGCGCCCGGATTGCCGCAAACAGGGCAGGTGCCGGTAATGTAGCGGTCGGCCAGGAACATGTTGGCTTCAGCATCGTAATATTGTTCTGATTCCCTCTCTTCAAAAAGTCCTTTATCATACAACACTTTAAAAAAAGCTGCTGCTGTCTGGTGATGTATAGCATTTGATGTTCTTGAATAAATATCAAAAGAAATACCCATCTTTTCAAAGCTGTCTTTTATCTGCGCGTGGTATTTATCTACAATATCCTGCGGCGTTACGCCTTCCTTCATAGCACGAATGGTAATAGGTACGCCATGCTCATCGCTTCCGCCGATAAATTTAACATCTCTCTTCTGAGCACGCTGGTAGCGTACGTAGATATCTGCCGGGATATAGCAGCCGGCAAGATGGCCTATATGTATAGGGCCGTTTGCGTAAGGTAAAGCAGCAGTAACCAGAATTCTTTTGTAGTTCTCCATCATCAAATATTATTTTGCAAAAATACTTTAATTAGCGCAAAGTAAAGTAGCAAAACGCTTTGTGGTTTATAACCATATTTAGGAATTCTGTAAAATAATAATTTACCTTTGGGCTGTAGTGAATAAAATTGGAAAGGAATTTGTATATTTTAGTTCATGGATAAATGCTTTAAATGTTTTGAATGGCCGGATATATGGAATTACTGCCAGTAAACTTCGTTTCGCCAAATAATCATCACGTTTGTGAGAAGCATTTCTAAATGGCTCATTCATGCATCACCCAGTTTTAAAGTTAAATAAATAATGCAGGACATTTTTAATTCAGACTCCAAGATCATATTGATATACATTGCAGTGTTTATTACAGCACTCATTATTGTATGGCAATCTATTCCCAGCGTTATTTATGTGGCAAAAAGAAAAAGGCTGCTTGATAAGCCTACGGGACGAAAGAAGCATGCTAACGTAACGCCCAATCTTGCAGGCATCGCTATTTTTGCTGCCGTGGCTTTTGTATGTGCGCTGTTTCAGGTAGGCAGGTTTTTACCGGAATGGAACTATATTTTTGCAGGCGCTTTTTTGTTGTTTGTCACAGGCCTTAAGGACGACCTGGTACCCATGAGCGCGTATAAAAAATTTATGGCGCAGTTTGGAGCTGCCTTTATCATTGTAGTGCTTGCTGATTTAAGGATAAAAAACCTGCATGGATTTTTGGGCATCTATCACATTCCATATATTGTAAGCGCGGTAATTACTTTTTTGATAATAACCTTTGTAACCAATGCCTACAACCTTATAGACGGTGTTGACGGGCTGGCCGGCACACAAGGCTTATTAGGCTTCTTATTCCTGGGCGTATTTTTCAGTACGCTTGGCGGCAACTACGGCCTTTCTATGGTATGCTTTTGTATGGTGGGGGCGCTGATCGGCTTTTTAAGATACAACCTTATTTCTCCGGCCAGGATTTTTATGGGTGATACCGGTTCGTTGCAAATTGGCTATCTGCTGTCCATCACAAGCGTTGCTATTATTGATAAATATGAATATGATCCTGTTTTGGCAGGCAGCGGAGGGATTGGCCTGGCTGTTGCATTACTTTTTATCCCGGCCTTTGATACTTTACGGGTATTCATCACAAGAATCCTTAAAGGCAATTCTCCTTTTGCTGCCGACAGGACACACATTCACCACATTCTTTTAGATACCGGTTTTAAATCTAAACAAATCGTAATCACGCTGGCCATGGTAAAAATACTGTTTATAAGTGTGGCGTTTATCCTGAAAGATTATAACCCTACGTACACCATATCGCTTTTATTGTTGATAGCCCTTGTGCTGATGACGATTGCCATGAATGCCAGGAACAGGCATCTTGGACAGAAGGCGCCGCTGATACCCGTGAACGAAAGACTCATGAAAAAACTTGACCGGAGATCTAAAGAAAAGGCCGCGCTGAAAGAGAAGAATGTAAAGCCTAAATTTAATACGGCATCTGCAGAACATGCCATGGCCGCGAACGAAAAGAAGCCGGAATAAATAAATTTCCCTTAAACTAAATGGTTCTTTACTTTTGCTGTTATGAACAAGCAGCAAGAGAATAATTTTCAGGCGATCATTTCTCACGCCAAAGAGTACGGGTTTGTTTTTCCCAGCAGTGAAATTTACGACGGATTAAGCGCAGTATATGATTACGGCCCTTATGGTTCCGAATTGAAAAAGAACATACGTGATTATTGGTGGAAATCAATGACGCAGTTACAGGACAATATCGTGGGTATCGATGCCGCAATTTTTATGCATCCCACCACCTGGAAAGCAAGCGGCCACGTTGACAGCTTCAGCGATCCTTTGATAGACAATAAAGACAGTAAAAAACGCTATCGTGTAGATCACCTTATTGAGCAACATGCCGATAAGCTGGAAGCAGCAGGTAAAAAAGAAGAAGCAGGCAAACTGCTGGCAGATATGGATGCGCTGCTCGGCGAAGAAAACTTCACAGGCCTCAAAGAACTGATAGATACAAATAAAATAAGCTGCACAGTGAGCAATACCTGCAACTGGTCAGACATCCGCCAGTTCAATCTGATGTTTGATACACAGCTGGGCGCAGTTTCAGACGAATCCAGCACCATCTATCTCCGCCCGGAAACCGCACAGGGAATTTTTGTAAACTTCCTGAACGTACAGAAGACTGCCAGGATGAAGATCCCATTCGGCATAGCTCAGACAGGAAAGGCTTTCAGGAATGAGATCGTAGCAAGGCAGTTCATCTTCCGCATGCGTGAGTTTGAGCAAATGGAAATGCAGTTCTTCTGCCGGCCCGGCACCGAGCTGGAGTGGTATGAACAATGGAAACAGAAACGGCTGGAGTGGCATCAAAGCCTGGGTATTGCACCGGAAAAATTCCGCTACCACGATCACGTGAAACTGGCGCACTACGCCAATGCTGCCGTGGATATTGAGTATGAGTTCCCGATAGGATTTAAAGAAGTGGAAGGGATACATTCACGTACAGACTACGACCTGAGCCGTCACCAGGAATTCAGCGGAAAGAAGCAAACTTATTTCGACCCGGAAATCAATAAACACTACATACCGTATGTAGTGGAAACTTCCATAGGCCTGGATCGTGCTTTCCTGATGGTGCTTTCCAACGCGTATACAGAAGAAAAGCTGCAAAAAGAAGACGGCACTGAAGACAGCCGCGTTGTTTTAAAATTTGCACCCAAAATTGCCCCGGTAAAGCTGGCTATACTGCCTTTGACCAAAAAAGACGGGCTGCCTGAAATAGCCAAAGATATTCTGGATGAATGCCGCGGGTCTTTTAAATGTTTTTACGAAGAAAAAGATGCAATCGGAAAACGCTACCGCCGCCAGGATGCAATAGGCACACCGTTTTGCGTAACGATTGATCATCAGACAAAAGAAGATAATACCGTTACTTTAAGGCATCGTGATTCTATGCAGCAGGAAAGGATATTAATCAGTGAGCTGAAAGAAAGAATATTAAACGAGTTATAATTTACGATAAATTTCAAACGGCGTTCTCGGAAAAAGAGGACGTCGTTTTTTTATGCGCGCTCAATAAATACATGCCTCCGAACAACAGTGCAGAGAAAAATAAAGTAGAAGCTAACTGCCACGGAAAATAGAAGGGCAAGCCGTCAACGTAAGTCTGCATTAAGCCGGCAAAATTCTTCGGCCTCGCAAGCCCGCCTCCGCTGACCCACACCGAAAAATTGGATAAAAGAAAAAAGGCAGTTGGCGCTGCGAGCGAAGCCAGACCTATGTTTACGACATTATTTTTGTTAATAAAAAAGCCGATGCAGGTAATCATTACAAACAATATGTAATTTACGAACTGCCCGGGATAGAACCCGCTGCCGTCAATTAATTGCCATAAAACATCTGAAAAGAATAATGCCAGCACGGGAAGAAGGAATGCCATGCCTTTATTGCTTTTGAATATGCTGCCTGAAAAAAGCGCAATGGAGAAAATAGGTGTAATACCCCAAACGCCTTCCCACCTGGGCATGATACGAAACAATGCAACGGCTAAGGCAGTTAGAGCTATGGTTAAAATAATATTCCTGTTCATACGGCAAATTTATAATTTTTTGCTTTACCGCTCAATAATTAAAACGGAGATTGCAAATGCAGCGCAACCTAAGCCCTCTGGCGCACATTGTGTAAACCTTGTGTGCCTTGCGGTTTAGATTATTTTTTTGCGCGCCGTGTCTGGTGTTTTCACCTGACACAATAATTCATCCTTGTGGTTTAGATTATTTTTATAACCACTATGTACAAGAAGAAAGCACAATAGCTCACAAAGTAAGTTTTCCGGTACCGGTCAACATTCCAAACGTAAAACTTTGCGCGCCGTGTCTGGTGTTTTCACCTGACACAATAATTCATTCCTGTGGTCTAGATTATTTTTATCTAACCACTATGTACAAGAAGAAAGCACAATAGCTCACAAAGAAAGTTTTCCGGCACCGCTCAGTATAATTTATTTGCGGCTTTGCGCCGTGTCTGGTGTTTTCACCTGACACAATAATTCATTCCTGTGGTTTAGATTATTTTTTATTTAACCAATATGTACACGAGGAAAGCACAATAGCTCATAAAGTAAGTTTTCAGGTACCGGTCAACATTCCAAACGCAAAACCTCAACAAGCATGGTAGTATAATTTCTTTGCGGCTTAGTGAAAAACATCTGCATTGTTTGCGTGAAAACATCGGGATTGCTTTGCTCCCTCTGAAGGACTCCGGAACCGCAGGAGCTCCTTGCTCGCAAAGACAAATAAATATCAAACAGCGCAGCTCCAGATAAAGCCTTCCTGCCTTCGCGCCTTGGTGGGATTGGTTTTTTAGATTTTCTCACCACAATTTTCCGCAAACGTATGACGCGGATTACCTATCTCGTTTTCCAAACTACTTCTTCCACATGTTGCATTTTGCCTATGAATCTTGCCAGCACAAATAAATAATCTGATAAGCGATTAATATATTGCAATAAAACAGGCGGCAGCTTCTGTATCTCATCACATGCCACTACAGCCCGCTCGGCA
This sequence comes from Haoranjiania flava, assembly GCF_025631005.1. Lineage (NCBI taxonomy): Bacteria > Pseudomonadati > Bacteroidota > Chitinophagia > Chitinophagales > Chitinophagaceae > Haoranjiania > Haoranjiania flava. Next base: position 150,528 of record NZ_JAOTPL010000003.1, on the reverse strand, counting down.
CGCCGGCAGACAGCTCTTGCCACATGAATGCTGCAAACCGCCTCACTTCCTCCCGGTAAAATAAAATTTCTTAAAGGTGCTAATTCAGCTTCCATAGCATCAATAGATTTTTCCAGTTCCTCCACATGTTGTACTGTTATTTGCAGGCTATCGTTATTCTTTGCACCTGCAATAATAGCACCTATCACAAAAACCGTTGACTGCACCTGTTGCAATTTTTCAACGATCTGCTGATCGCCCAGCCTGCTGCAAGCCGCGCCGATAAAAGCATTCAGCTCATCCAGTTCGCCGCATGCATGGATTGGAAGGGCAGATTTTGAAATGCCTGAACCTCCGTATAAGCTAGTCTGTCCCGCATCGCCTTTTTTAGTGTAAATTTGCATGGCTGAATATTTTAACTGGTGCAAACATAGCTATAATCAACTATCTATCCCGCTTAATTAATATGGAACGCATAGAAAAATTAAAATCTTTTTTGCAGGAAAGCCCCGGCGACAGCTTCCTGAAACACGCACTGGCATTGGAATACATTAAGGCAGGCAATGATGAAGAAGCACAACAATTACTGGAAAGCTTATTGCAGAACAACCCGGCGTATGTAGGATCTTATTATCACCTGGGACAATTGCTGGAACGTAAAAAAATGGATCAGCAAGCGCTGCAATGCTACAAAACAGGTATGGAACAAGCTAAAAAAGCAGGCGAACAACGTACTTACAACGAGCTCAAAAGCGCATGTGAAGAACTTGAAATGTAGCAAAGCGCTGTAATATTTTCGCAGGGTGTTTTTTTGAAATTGTTTAACTTCGCCGCATGCAACAATTTCATTTCTCAGACCAGACAGCATTCTACAGAGGCAAGGTCCGCGATGTATACTCCATTGGCCAAGACAAGCTTGTAATGATTGCCAGCAACCGCATTTCGGCTTTTGACGTGATATTGCCTAAGCCCATCCCCTACAAAGGACAGGTGCTGAATCAAATTGCGGCTTACATGCTGAAAGCCACAGAGGATGTGTGCCCCAACTGGCTTATTGCAACGCCTGCGCCCAATGCTGCTTTCGGCAGAAGATGTGAGCCTTTTAGAATAGAAATGGTTGTGCGCGGCAACCTCACCGGCCATGCATGGCGCACTTACAGCAGCGGTAAACGCGAACTTTGCGGCGTACCAATGCCCGAAGGCATGAAAGAGAATGATTATTTCCCACAACCCATCATCACGCCCAGCACAAAAGCAGCCGAAGGACATGATGAAGATATTTCTGAGCAGGAGATCATATCCAGCGGGCTGGCTACTGCAGCAGAATGGGATACGCTGAAAAAATATACCCTGGCTCTTTTTGAAAGAGGCAAAGAAATTGCGGCAAAGCAGGGGTTGATACTGGTAGATACAAAATATGAATTTGGTAAGATCGGCGATGAAATTGTGCTGATGGATGAGATACACACGCCCGATAGCTCAAGGTATTTTTATGCAGATGGCTTCGAGGAAAGGCAGCAAAAAGGCGAAAGGCAGAAACAGCTTTCCAAAGAGTTTGTGCGGGAATGGCTCATAGAAAATAATTTTATGGGTAAGGAAGGACAGGCCGTGCCGGAAATGTCTGAAGACTGGATAAACACAATATCACAGCGGTATATTGAGTTGTACGAAAAAGTGATCGGTAAAAAATTTATACCCGAGAACTGGAGTGAGGAAGCTACCCGCACAGCCATTGAAGAAGCCATTCAATCTCACCGATAAATAAAATTTACTACCCGGAGATATATTTTATGGATATGCTTTTTCCTTCTTTCGGCTACCTTGTCTGGATCATCATCAGCTCCATCATATTACTGGTAATTGCAGCAGCAGTACTGCTGCTGATCAGGAAGCTCTTCTTCCCTTCAAAGGGCGCCAAAACAGCCCTGATCCTGCCTGTACAAGGCAAAACTCCCCGCTTTGGCAATAACTGTTTCTTTGCTCCAAACGCAACAATAGCAGGCGACGTGGTTACTGGCAACGAATGTACATTCTGGTTCAACAGTGTGGTACGCGGCGATGTTAATTTTATTAAACTTGGCAACAGGGTAAACGTACAGGACGGCGCCATTATTCATTGCACTTACCAGAAAAGCCCTACAGTTATTGGCAGCAATGTTTCCATTGGCCACAATGCTATTGTGCATGGCTGCACAGTGCACGACAATGTGCTGATTGGCATGGGCGCCATCGTAATGGACAGGTGTATCATTCACTCCAACACCATCATTGCAGCGGGTGCAGTTGTTACCGAAGATACGGTAGTAGAAGCAGGCGCTATTTATGCCGGCATTCCCGCCAGAAAGGTAAAAGAGCTGGGCGATTCTTACATGAAAGATTCCATACTGCGTATTGCTGATAATTACGTGCAGTATGCAAGCTGGTTTCAGCAGTAGCAGCAACTATTTCCCGCGCAGATTTTTTAATACATTTTTGACCTGGTCTGCTTCAAAACCTTTCTGCATCATATACCGTATGGTTTTTGTTTCACGGATAATGTACTGTTCGTTTTTTAAGGCATTCCACTTCTCGCGTGTGAGTTTTTCCAGGCACCTGGCGTATTCATCTTCATCAATTTCGCGCATGGCAATTTTAATGTTGTAAGGGCTTACAGACTTTGCTTTCAACTCATGAAGAATTTTATTTTTTCCCCATTGTTTCTGGCGAAACTTACTGCCGGCAAAGATCCTGGCAAACCGTTCTTCGTTAAGGTAGTCTTCACTGATCAGTTCAGATAAGATCTCTTCCACCTCATCTTTTCGCAAGCCGAATTCATATAATTTATTTTTAACCTCCTGGTGGCTTCTTTCCTGGTAAGCGCAATAATATTTTATTTTTTGCCGTGCCTGTAGTGGTGTCAAGCGTTGCTGCATAGAATTAACGTTGATTCTGAAAACAATTGTCCGTGTACATTGTAAGCATTAATGCGTAAATTTGATGCTTATCAATCAACACATACCGTTATGCATAAAACCCTTTTCAAAGTTGCAACTTTTTTAATTATTTTTTCCACATTTATTGTTAGTCATGTATCTGCACAATCTTCGGCTGCCCGCTATCCCCTCATCCCTTATCCGCAGGAGTTAAAGGCAAGAGAAGGAAACTTTATAGTCAATCATCAAACCGGCATCATAGCCGATGCCGCTGTTTTAAAAAATGAAATAACACAACTGAAAGAGCTCTTTCCGGGTATTTCTTTACCGGGCGATAAAGCAAAAGCAGGGAACAGCATTCATCTGCAGTTAGATGCAGCCATTGAACACGATGAAGGCTATACATTAGATGTTACTGCAAAAAAAATTATACTCAAAGCAAAAACGCAAACAGGCATTTTCAGAGGCATAGAGTCACTCAGGCAGCTTGCCCCTTCAGGCATTGAAAGCAATAAAAACCTTAAAAGTGTTGCTATACCTGCTGTTTATATAAAAGATTTCCCTGTATACCATTACCGCGGCATGCACCTGGATGTATCCAGGCATTTCTTTACACTGGATTACTTAAAAAAGTTTATCGACAGGCTGGCATTGTATAAATTCAACAAATTTCATTTGCACCTGACTGACGACCAGGGCTGGAGAATTGAAATAAAAAAGTACCCGTTGCTCACTGAAAAAGGCGCCTGGCGCAAACTCAACAGCCAGGACCGCGATTGCATACAACGTGCTAAGGAAACCGGCAATCCGGATATGGAACTTGATCCGCGATTTTTAAAAGTGGTGAACGGCGACACAATCTATGGCGGCTTCTACACCCAGCAGGAAATGAAAAGCATTGTACAATATGCAAAGGAGCGGCACATTGATATCATTCCCGAAATAGATATGCCGGGCCATATGAATATTGCGGTACAGCTTTACCCGCACCTGGCCTGCGGCGACACCCAATGGAAGCCGGGTGGGTTTTCTGTGCCTCTTTGCCCCTGCAACGAGCAGACATTTGAATTTGCTGAGAATGTGTACAAAGAAATTTTCGAAATATTCCCTTATGAATTTGTGCATTTAGGCGCCGATGAAGTGAATAAAGACAGCTGGAAAAAAGCTGCAGCCTGCCGGGTGCTGATGGACAAAGAAAACCTGAAAGACGTGGATGAATTGCAGAGCTATTTTGTGCACAGGATGGAGAAATTTTTCAATGCAAACGGCAGGAAGCTTATCGGCTGGGATGAGATACTGGAAGGCGGTGTAAACCCTACAGCATATGTTATGTACTGGCGGTCGTGGGTGCCGAAAGCGCCTGTGGAAGCTGCGAAAAATGGCAACCGCGTGATTATGACCCCGGGCAACCCGCTTTACTTTGATGCTATTCCCGATAAAAATTCATTGTACAATGTATATCATTTCAACCCTGTACCTAAGGGGCTGACTGAACAGGAAGCCGCAAATATCATAGGTGTGCAGGCCAATATCTGGACAGAATGGATACCATCGGAAGCGCGCCTGGAATATATGTCTTTACCGCGGCAGCTCGCACTTTCAGAAGTAGTATGGACGCATAGGCAAAACTGGAAAGACTTTCGCAACAGGCTGGCGCACCAGCAAAAGAGACTGGAAACGATGGGCACAAAATACCGCCTGCCTGATATTGAAGGCCTGCTGGAAGACAATGTTTTTACAAAATCAACCGTGCTGAATATAAAACCACCGGCAGCTGACCTTACCCTGCGCTATACAATTGATGGCAGCCTTCCACACAATAAATCTGCGGTGCTCAACAAGCCTGTTGTTATTACAAAGCCTGTAACCTACACCATTGCTGCGTTTACAAAGGATGGACTGAGAGGCGATATTTATAAAGCTGCTTATCGCCAGCAGGATCCCATAGTTTCACTAACCGAAAGGGCAGGCAAAGGCATTGATGTAAAAATGTATAAGTCGGTATTGAAGAAAGTGGCAGAAATGGATACGAAAGAGCCCGATGCCGCCTGGATGCAGGATGATATATCCGTGATAGCATCTAAAGTAAAAGGTACAGATGTATTCGGTCTGCAATTTAACGGCTACATCCACGTACCTGCTGACGGCATTTATTCTTTCTTCCTGACTTCAGATGACGGCTCTGTTTTAAAAATTGCTGACCAGGTAGTGGTTGATAACGATGGATTACACTCGCCTATTGAAAAAAGCGGGCAGATTGCTTTGAAAAAAGGTTACCATAAATTTGAACTCAGGTTTATTGAAGGAGGGGGCGGCTATACGCTTGACCTGCAGATGAAAGCTCCGGGCGATAAAGAAAGACGGCCGGTGCCGGTTGCCTGGCTCAAATAAGTTTTTAAAAATATTGAATAATGCGTGGCGCGGCAGTCACGCTTTTTTTGCTATAAAATATTGATCCTGATTTAGCCCTTTGTCCAATCTTCAATTTGTCTAAAAGAATATTTTTCACAAATCAATAGATTGACGATTGCATTTCCTGTCATCCTTCAACTCTTTAACGAATTCATCCGCCGACTGATCAGGCATGAAAGCTCCAAATAAAGCCTTCCAGGAATTGTCCTTTGTTTGTTGGCGGATTTTCATTGAATAAGACAGCCGGGGCTATTAGTTCTAATTTATTATCAGAGCTTAAGCTTTTTAGTAATGTGTAATAACTGTCAACTAAATTAGTATTTATATCTGCTGTTTTCATATGCGACTTTTACGTTAATGACATTTGCTTATTTATGAAAGCTATTTACCCTTTATAAAAATAAAGCATTTTCTATTATCAGTATACTTCAACGGGTGCATTCCAAATTGTCGGGGGGGTAAATAAATGGTAAATTTGGCAACAAATTTAGCCAGGATATGGCCAAAGAAGAATTTTTAGCTATTTCTGAGATTATGCTTGATTTAAGCAGTTATTGGAAGCAAAATTAGGCAAGGTGCCGGCAGACAGGCGCAAGAAAAAAAACTCTAAGTATTGCCAATACTCATCGGTTCAGCAAGGGAGTCAATGGTTTTCAAATCAGCCCGTTAATGCAGGAAACAATGGTGTATGCAGGCCAGTTAGACAGTTACGGCCAGGGGAAAGAGATTATAGAAAAAATGACGGGGTTTCAGTAAGCAACACCCAGCAATATCGTGTAACAGACAGCTATGGTAAGCAATCAGAAGCAGTAGTCAACGAGAGCCGAACACCCTCACCCCTCCAGCCGGACAATGTGTTGTATATGCTGGGTATACGATCACAACCTTTCATTTAAGATTCCGGAGGAATCCAATCTGTGTAGAATTTCAAATCATTGTTGACGCACTCCGCAGGAGCGCTATCTCAATGTATTTTACAAAATCCTGTAAAGATGATTATACCGCTCCCGTGGAGCGGGCTTAATTTACAACATATTTCTACGCAGATTATGCTCCTACAGGAGCAGAAATATAGTTCATAATTTCTTCAATTTTTATATACAACAACGATTATACGATCACAACCTTTTATCTAAGATTCCGGAGGAATCTAATCTGTATAGAATTTACAATCATTGAGATACCGCTCCTGCGGAGCGGGCCTAATTTACAACATTTTTTCTACGCAGATTATGCTCCTACAGGAGCAGAAATATAGTTCATAATTTCTTCAATTTTTATATACAACAATGATTATACGATCACAACCTTTCATTTAAGATTCCGGAGGAATCTAATCTGTGTAGAATTTCAAATCATTGTTGGCGCTCCGCAGGAGCGCTATCTCAATGTATTTTACAAAATCCTTAAAAGCCTTTTCAAAAATAAGCAGCTCCTATAAAGGTGATTATACCGCTCCTGTGGAGCGGAACTAATTTACAACATTTTTCTATGCAGATTATGCTCCTGCGGGAGCAGAAATATAGTTCATAATTTCCTCAATTTTTCTATACTATAATGATTATACGATCACATCCTTTCATTTAAGATTCCGGAGGAATCTAATCTGTGTAGAATTTCAAATCATTTCTTGGCGCGCTCCGCAGGAGCGCTATCTCAATGTATTTACAAAATCCTTTAAAGATGATTATACCGCTCCTGCGGAGCAGAAGTATGGTTAATAATTCTTCAATTTTCCTATACAAAATATTAAACGCTTAAAGACAGCCCCAAAAGAGGCTGCCCAAAAGATCATTCAATATTATGAAAGCAATATAAATAGAATGGATTATGCCAGCTATGTACACATACGCTGCGGCATTATAGGCTCAAGCGCTATTGAATCCCATAAAACAGTCATTCAACACCGCATGAAGCAATCTGGTCAGCGATGGACAATGCAGTGCGCTCAAAATATATTAAACCTCAGAGTGCTAAAAGAGAACAACCAATGGAATAAAGTTATTAATATGGCAAAGTATGGGTTCAAACGGGCTGCCTGACTAAGCGACAATTTGGAATGCACCCTACTTCAACTATTGAATCTGCGGATAAAATATATTCCTGTGGCTATTTTCCCTATAAAATTCAGAAGGCCGCCAACCGGCAACCTTCGTTATTATCCATCTTAAAAACAACAATTGTCTCTATAGTAGGCCTGATAGTTTGCTAAGCTCTACATTTGTAGTTTTCATTGGCTTGGTAGCCAGTTTAATATTCTCTTTTTCAACCATATCTTTCAGCTCAGGCCATGAAATGGTTGCGTTGATGAGTTTTGAAGTACGGTTATAATTATTATCAGGCGCCCATACAAAAAAGCAGGAGCCTCCTTTTAAAGTATTGATTATTTCCCTTGACAACGATTCGGGCACTGCCGGGCAACCCCAGCTTCTGCCTACAGTTTCGTTATCTGCGCGGTTCTGATTTACATAATCGCTGCCGTGCATTACCACGCCCCTGTCGTATGCATTTGTGTTAAAGCCGTCTTCTTTACCATGCAGGCGCATGCTAAAGCCCGCTCTTCCTACATAAGAATCGCCGGTAACCATAAAACCCAAAGAGCTTTTGTTGGAGTTATGGGCATTGGAAAAGCTGGTAGCGTAGTCCTGACCCGAATTTTTACCATGCGATACAAAGGTGTTGTAGATCAACCGGCCTGTTTGCAGATTGATGACATACAACCTGCGGTTCTGGCTGGGCTGGCTGTAATCTACAATAGTGAGAAGGTTACTCTTGTTGAGCATACCGTTGTTCAGTAAAAACTGGTAACCTTTGTAAGCTTTGTAAAATACTTCTTTTTGCAGGCCTGTACTTGCCAGGTTTACCCTGCCGTATACAGAATCCATATACCTTACTGCTACATTAGTGCTTGTAGTTTTTTCAGGAAGAAGTGAAGGGAATTTTTTTTCATCCGGCATATTTTCATGTTTGTTTACTGCCGGGGCTGCAAAAGATGAAAGAAATAAGCCTAGTCCTAAAAATACAATTAATCTTTTTTTCATTTACTAATCTGGTTTGTATCAACTGTATCCGATTTGAGCACTTTGGCACAGATTTTGTTTTATTCTAATCAGTTGATTTATGAATCAATAAATATATTTTTACTTGAAAAAATCTACGGTTTTAGTCTCACATTAGAACTGTAGATTTTGTGTGTTCCATTATAGTAAGATTGCAAATTTGCGAAAAAGTTTCCTATTATCTGCTGTTTTAACACAACAAAAGGCCGAAAGTTAATGGTTTTCCGTTGAATCTGTTAATAAATGGCGCTTTTACAGCTATAAATTATACCTCTTCTTCAACTCGCCGGCAATACGATTTATGGTATCGTCAAACGGTGTAAAACTAAAGCCGGGCAACGCCTTCAATATCTTTTCATTGCTGTAATAAACCGACTCCTGTGCAGAACGCGCAGTCTCTTTGGTGAGCAACGGTTTTTTGCCGGAAAACTTTGCCGACAGATAAGATAAACGCCACACGAGCTCCGCCATAAACCTGTTAACCTTTTTATGCGGCGGCTTTCTGCCCATAGCAAGGGCTATTTTGGTAAAAAGTTCTTTAAAAGAAATATTTACGGCATTTAAAATAAATCGCTGGTTGGAAATGCCTGATTCCATTAGCCTGATCATGGCTTCTGCCACATCATTAACATCCACAAAGCCGTGTATCCCTTCGGTATAGTAAGGAAACTCGTCGTAGGCAGATTTAAACAGCTGCGTGGAGCCGCTGTTCCAGTCGCCCGCACCAAGTATAATGGATGGGTTTACAATAGCTATATTCAGTCCTTCGCAGCCGGCACGCCACACTTCCATTTCAGCAAAATGCTTGGTTTTGCCGTAGACAGAGCCTTTGCCCGTAAACTCATTTTCCTCCGTGAGCGGCTTCTGCCCCGGCTGATGCCCCAATGCCGCTACAGAACTCACATACACCAGCTTCTTTACACCGGCGTCAATACATTCATTCACCACATTGGCCGTACCCTGTATATTGGTGTTGAACAGCTCCTGCTTTTCTTCTCCGTCAAAAGATACCACGGCCGCACAGTGATAGACCTTATCTACGCCCTTCATGGCATTTTCGAGTTCCACTACATCCAATATATCACAGGAAAAACCTTCTGCGCCTGCAATACTTTTGCCGCTCCTGCTCAATGCAATAATTCTATTGCCTCGGGATGCAAGCTTTTGTATAAGATGAGAACCCACAAGCCCCGTTGCGCCAGTAACTAATATCGTTTCTTTGGTATGTATTGCTAACTGTTTTTAATTCAGTTGCAAAAATACGGAGTTTGCATCATCTAAATTACTTACTAATTTTATCGCCATTGATAATTTTATTAATTTTACAATATGACACAACAGCTTTCTCTTTTTGATTTTGGCGAAACGCAGCCCGCCGGGAATGAAGATGCCATAATAACACCCGGAATGCCGCTGACAGAAACGGTTGCAGGCGAAGTTGTATCTCGGGAAGATAAAGAGCTGCAGGAAGCAGATAAGCCGGCAGCATTAAACTTTACATTTACCTTGTTTGTGGCAGAGCCTATCGCAACGCCTATAGAAAACTTACCACAACAAGAGGAGGCAGTGATTGAAGAAGAGGCAGATATGATTTCTTTTGAAAAAGAAGAAGAAATAGCCGGCATGAATTTTCAACCGGAAGAAGTTGGTGGAACAGACGTAGTGGAAGATGTTTTTGAAGAAGAAGCTGCCATGGAAACAACTTCTTTTAAGCCTGGCGAAAAAATCACTACTGTAAGAAAACGCGGCAGGAAATCTTTCAAAGAGATAGACACCGAAGCAGACCTGATAAGCGTTCCGGACGACGAGGATCTTTTTAAAAAACAATATTACTCCATTACCGAAGTAGCCAGATGGTTCCGGGTAAATAATTCTTTGCTACGCTTCTGGGAGAATGAATTCCCGGTTTTAAAACCGCGCAAGAACCGCAAAGGCGACAGGCTTTTCCGCCCGGAAGATATAAAAAACCTGCAGGTGATCTACTACCTGCTGCGCCAGAGAAAATTTACCATTGATGGCGCAAGAAAATACCTGAAAACCAACAAGGAAAATGTAGAGGCCAACTTAAAGATCATCCAGTCGCTGAATAAATTCAAAGGCTTCCTGCTGGAAATAAAAGCCAACCTGGACAACTAAACCCGCCTCTACACATATTGCCTATGGATGCATTTGCCTGGCCAGCATCACAGCTTGGTATGCATTTACAATGCCACCTGTCCTGCTAAGCTCTGATAAGGAAGCGGGCTGCTTTGTGGCAGGGTTGGTAACATCAAAATCAATTTTTACAGCAGATTGCTCAATAATATGCTTTAATTGCACCGCCGTTAATTTCGGAAAATAAGCTTTCAGCAAACCGGCAATACCTGCCACTACAGGCGAAGCCATGCTGGTGCCGCTCAAAGGGCCATAACTATCTGCCCCCGGAAGCGTAGCATAAATACCTACACCCGGAGCAAATACATCTACACTTTTCTTACCGAAATTGCTGAACCTGGCTACCACCGTGGATTTGGTGGCCCCGCTTGCGCCTACGGTGATTATATTTTTAAAAGTTTTACGGTCATTCCTGCCATAAAATTGTGTGGGATAATTGGGATCGTTATCAATCAGCCTGCTGTCATTGCCGGCAGCATGTACTATCAGCACATTTTTTCTTTCGGCATAGCGCAGCGCCTTCTCTACCCACTGTCTTTCGGGAGAAACCCTTTTACCAAAACTCATGTTGATAATTTTTGCGCCGTTGTCCACTGCGTAGCGGATGGCGAGCGCAATATCTTTATCGTGCTCATCGCCGTCAGGCACAGCACGGATCTGCATAAGCTTCACATGATCAGCTACGCCGTTCATGCCTGTATTGTTGTCTCTCTGTGCACCAATGATGCCGGATACATGAGTACCATGCATGACGTCAGGCGCTGCAATGTTGTAGTTGCCATAATATTTATCACGGATGCTGGCGTAATTATCTCCAACCACTTGGCCGCGGAAATCCTGCGGTGGCGTAACCGGCAATGCAAGCTTACTTCTTTTTTCTTCCAGCACTTTCTTTATTTCAGCATCTAAATTGGCTGAAGTGACACTTTTGGGCACCCGGGTAAAAAGCGAAAGATAGATTTGCTTGAGCGCTCTTTGTTTATCGTCTGCAGGCTCAAACTTTATCACGTCTTCCCGTGTAAAATTTTCGCCTATCACTTTTGACGGCTCCTGCAATTCAGGCAACATGGCAGCCACTCTTTCTATAGCGCTGATCTCTGATGAAGACCTTTCAATGATCAGCTCTTTGGATTTCACCCAATCGGCATATGCTTTACGGTACCTTCTTTTTATTTTACCGGCAGGCTTATTTTCAAACAGCGGTTTATATTTAAAATAAACGCGTTCTGCTTCGTAAGAATCCTTGTTTACATTTTTTCGCGCATCATTCTTAGCGCCCAGGAAATTCCAGCCGTGTACATCGTCTACATAGCCGTTGCGGTCATCATCAATGCCGTTGTGCGGAATTTCTTTTTGATTTACCCACAATACATTTTTCAGGTCGTTTTGCAAAGTATCGGCGCCGGAGTCAATCACAGCAACAACTACAGACTGAGGCGTTCTGCCCTGTAATGCATCATAAGCTTTCTGCAGGCTGATGCCGTAGATACTGTCGGTATCGAAATCAAGGACATGCCAATCGCGCGGTACAGCTTTCTGTGCGGTTGCTGCCTGTAAGAAAAAAATTGTAAAAGAAAAAGTGATTAAAATAAATTTCCTGGTCATGTGTGTATCATTAATTTACTGAGGCTGCAATTTACAATTTTATTTGGCGAGGGCTGCACAACCGCTAAATATGCTGCTAATTCATTAACTAAATAATTTAATTTACTTTTGAAAAAACGAATGGATGCAGGATATTTTTTCACAACGAAACGATTCAATCGTAGCCATAGCAACACCGCCGGGAATGGGCGCCATAGCTGTTGTACGCGTCAGCGGGCAAAAAAGCTTTGAGATAGTCAACCGGCTTTTTAAACATAAAGACCTGTCCGCTCAAGCCTCACACACCATTCACTATGGCACATTGAAGGACGGCGCTGAAACACTGGATGAAGTTGTGCTATCGCTATACAAAGGCCCCCACTCCTATACGGGTGAAGATGTTATTGAAATATCCTGCCACGGATCTGTATTTATACAAAAACAAATTTTGCATGCGCTCATCAGGCAAGGTGCGCGGCCGGCCATGCCTGGTGAATTTACGCAGCGCGCATTTTTAAATGGCAAGCTTGACCTTACCCAGGCGGAAGCTGTCGGCGACCTGATAGCTTCACAGTCAAAGGCTGCGCAACAAACTGCCCTGAACCAGTTGCGCGGCGGCTTTAAAAATGACCTGGACAGGCTGCGCGAGGAACTGATTAATTTTGCAGCGCTGATAGAACTGGAACTTGATTTCTCTGACGAAGATGTGGAGTTTGCAGACAGGGGCCAGTTCAGGAAACTGATTGCAATACTCAGCTCGCAGATCTCGAATCTGATTGAATCCTTCAGGCTGGGCAATGTTATCAAGAACGGCGTAAGTGTGGCCATCATCGGTAAGCCGAATGCCGGGAAATCCACGCTGCTGAATGCTTTGCTCAATGAAGAACGTGCCATTGTCTCTGAAATTGCCGGCACCACGCGCGACACGATTGAGGAAACCATGAACATCAACGGAGTACTTTTCAGGCTCATAGATACCGCAGGTATACGCGAACATTCCACAGATACTATTGAAAACCTCGGTATTGAAAGGAGCAAACAAAACGCTGCCAAAGCAGACATTATCCTGCACCTCAAAGATATGACAGACACTGAAGAAGATGATTTCCCGTGGCTGGAGGATTATTCCCAAAAAACCATTGATGTACACACCAAGTTTGATAAATGGCAACAACAGCCAGGAGCCAGCCATTTACCGGATGCACATCTTTCGCAAAACATCACCGCTGCCAAAACCGGCTTCGGCATGGACGCATTAAAGGAACTGCTGTATGAAAAGGCTGTAGGCGGAGATATCAATACAGAAAACACCATCGTGACCAACGAGCGGCACCATGCTGCCCTGCTGAAAATAGCCGAAAGCTTATCAGACATCAGCGAAGGCATGGATAACGGGCTTACCGGCGACCTCCTGGCGCTTGACATCCGCCGCGCACTGCATTACCTCGGCGAAATCACCGGTCAGGTAGAAGTAGACAGGGACATCCTGGGGACTATTTTCGGGAAATTTTGTATTGGAAAGTAGGAAGCTCTATGAAAAGAACAACCTAATTTTAAAGATATCTTTTTTTTCTTTGCAAAATCAGGTGAAATATTTAGAGTTATTGGAAAGACGGTTGTTTTCGTTTGATATTCATAAATAATTGGATAGAATTTAAGCTCTCAATCAAATGATCGAACTTGCTGGAGCATAATGGCTGGGTATATTTACCTTTATATTGCCAGCCAATAAAACAACCTCTCACTTCCCCTCCAACATAAACCGCCACGCTTTTAGCCGCCATTCTTCACCGGCGTAGTCTATGCCTACACGCGGGCCGGTGGTTACCCTGCCCTCAAGTTTGGAATCTTCAATCCACAACCTTTCAGAAACAGCGAGGTTTTCTCCGTAAAAACTGCGGTCGAGTTTCAGCAGGTTACCCACTCTACCGGGGCCGGACACTGTACTAAGCCCGCGAATAAGCACTGCTTCCGGCGTACCTTCAGTACCCGTAACGATATTCAGCAGCCAATAGCGGCCATAGATCAGGTACATATATACGTAACCGCCGGGGCCGAACATAATTTCAGTGCGCGCAGTGCGCCCCTTGCTGGCATGGCTGGCAAGGTCATCGCTGCCGTAGTATGCCTCAGTTTCGGTGATAGTGGCACGGACCTCACTGCCATCTTCAAAGCGCCGCATCAGTGTTTTACCCAGAAGATCACGTGCTGCAAATACAGCATTGTTTTGCTGAAAGTAAGCAGCAGTAATCCGTTGAGCCATCAAAATTCGTTTTAAAAATTATCTTATTGCACCAAAAATATTAAATTTAATTCTTACCGTTTTTGACTTTGCCTATGATCATTCAAAAGGAAACATCATTTAAACAAAATGGATTTACTCAAATTACTAACCTGCCAAATTTGAAATAGTACTATAGATGCGGTAAGTGCCTAAAACAGCTATTTAATTTATTTTTTGAACAACACCGGCTGAGGAACAATATTTTGTACGGGAGTAATTGATTTTAGATAAGCATGAATCGCTTCTATTTCTTCATCTGTAAAATTGACGTAATTAAACCAGGGCATCGGAGGCAACAGAAGCCTGCCCGACTCAAGCCCTTTGGCCTTACCATGTCTTAGCGCTCTTTTAAGATTTTCCAGGGGCCAACTGCCTGCGCCTGTGCCATCCGGAGTAAGGTTTGATGCAAAGCTGATTCCCCAGGGACCTGCGGCAGCGGTCATATCTTCGCTCATTTGGGCTATGCCGCGTTTTGCCAGAGCAGTATCAAACTTCGGCAGCGTACGTTCAGAAGGATAGCCCGATAACATTTTTTCAAGAATTATTTCCGGTCCGTTTGGCCCCATGCGCTTAGGCGAATGGCAGTCATGGCACCCTGCGATCATTACTAAATGTTCCCCCTTTCTAACCAGCGCTGAATCGTTTATACCAACACGCTCCTGTGTATTTATAACTTCCGGACTATTGTTGCACGAAACAAAAAAGCCTACGCCGGCGATAAGCATAATGCATAAAGCTGTTTTCATTAGATTATAATTAATAGATTGAAGAAATTTTGTTTACACAAAAATCTTTATTTCTTCAAATCCAGTCAATACCACTTTTCCGGTATTTTTTAATTGGGTCTGATTTCACTTAAAGTGCAGAAAGCGCTTAAGTCTACTCAGGCAAATTATTCCGGCAAGCATTTTTTAACTGATACGTATAGGATTATTTGCCGTTGAAATAGGTTAGTATCCTGCATATTCAAGCGGTTATTATCTGGCGATTTGCCATTGCCTATCGCCTGTTGCAAATTGTCTGTGCTTTAACATTGTTTGGACCTGCATTTGTGGTGACAAATAACAATTAAATTTTTTACCATGGCAAAATACTCTAAAAAAGCAAGCGATAAAGTGGGCGAAGTAATGCATGAATTTAAAGAAGGAAAATTAAAATCTTCTTCGGGAGATAAAGTTACTTCGCGCAAACAAGCCATAGCCATCGGCATTTCAGAAGCAAAGGAAGAAGGTATGAAAGTGCCGAAAAAGGCTAAGCAGGCGGCCCCGAAGAAAGCTGCAGCCAAAAAAGCTGCTCCTAAAAAAGCGGCAAAGAAGGCAGCGGCAAAAAAGTAAGAGTATTGATCTTCGCATTCCTATTGTTGCTGCATAGATAATCCAGATAAGATTCTATGCAAAGTACTGCTTCTATTGCCAAGATTTTCTCGCAAGTACACTTCGCGAGAAATTTCTTCTTTTGCCCGGCCAAAGATTTATTAGACCTGGAACGCCCGGTGGTTTGCGGCAACAACAACTACATTATACACAAACACAACCTTCATAGATATCTGCCAATCACGGGGCATTTAAATTTTCCTCTTCCCTCTCCTCATTCCATTCCACTATAAAATTATTCCTGCCTTCCTGCACTTCAATAGACATGAAATGCATCTGAGCCAGTTCCAGCAGGGACAGGAAAATAAAGATGGCATGAATGCGGTCTTCGCAAACGCTGAACAGGTTTTCAAAGGCCATTACTTTTTCTTTACTCACTGCATCCATTACATAGTCGCGGCTGCCTTCCATGGTGTAGTTGTAGCGGATCACGGTATGAATGGGTTTGTTATTTCTTTCGTGAAGCTTTTTCATCACTTTCTCGAAAGTCTTCATCAGCTTGTAAATGTTCACGGTGGTTATTTCCGTGCCTTCGGCTGCTTCTTCGCCAATATCTATCAGCTCCTGCTGCAGGTTGCCGCGTTTTTGCATCAGTTGCCTGAGCGCTTCTTTCTCTGCGAGTTCCAGCGAGGCCTGCTTGTATTTTTTGTATTCCAGGATTTTATCTACCAGTTCCTGCCGGGGATCAATTTCATTGCCGGCATCGTCTAATTCTTTCCTGGGCAAAAGCATTTTGGCCTTGATGCGCATCAGGGTGGATACAAACAGGATAAACTCACTGCTAAGCTCAATGTTTACGCTTTTTTGCTCGTGTATGAAAGAAAGGAAATCATCCGTAATCTTTGCCACCGGTATATCGTAAATATCCAGTTCATCTCTTTCAATAAAAAAAAGCAGCAGGTCAAACGGCCCTTCAAAATGATCTAATTTTATCTGGTAGTTGGGTGTGTTCAATACATAAGATATTTAGCAAAAACAAAAGTCCTGAATGTTCAGGACTTTGCGAATTTACAATAAAATTATTATCCGTTTATTTTTTCAACTCATCGCGTATCTCCATCAGCAGCTTGTCTGTAGACGAGGGTTCTGCCGGCGGTGCGGGCACTGCAGCTTCTTTTTTCCTGATCTTGTTGATCAGCCTTACCATCCAGAAAATAATCAGTGCAAGCAGTATAAAATTAATAATGATGGTGATGAAGTTGCCCCAGGCGAAAATGGCTGTATCAGGTATTTTACGCGCTTCTTCCAGTTTGGTGCCGGCAGGCACGGAGCCTTTCAGTACGGTGTACATGCTGCTGAAATCCAGCTTGCCAATGATAGCACCTGTTACCGGCATAATGAGGTCATCTACTATGCTGCTCACAATTTTACCAAATGCTGCGCCAATGATCACACCAACGGCAAGGTCAATGGCATTGCCTTTTACGGCAAATTCTTTAAATTCTTTTACAAAGCTCATCTTTAAAATTTATTGGTGAAAATATAATGTTACTTATGGTCTTTTAAAACCGGGTATTTCATGTTCAGAGATTTAAACAGGTTCAGCAAGGTTTCTGCAACCACGTATTCCTTATACCAGTTCTTGTCTGCAGGCACAATGTTCCAGGGCACTTCATTACAGGTATTGAATACCTCATTATAATATTTTATGTACTCGTTGCGCAGCTTTGCTTCATTAAAATCATTGGCGTTGTATTTCCACATTTTCTGCTCGTTTACCATTCTCTCCTTCAGCCGCCCTTCCTGCTCTTCGGCAGATACATGCAGGTAAAATTTTAAGATGTGGGTATTGTTATGCTCTGTTAGCATGCGTTCAAAATTGTTTATTGCTTTCATCCTGCCCTGTGCCAGCTCGTCTGAAACCTGGCCGTGAACACGCACTACCAGCACATCTTCATAGTGTGAACGGTTAAACACCTGTATCATGCCCTTTGCAGGTGCGTGTTTGTGAATGCGCCATAAAAAATCATGGCCAAGCTCTTCTTCGGTAGGCACTTTAAATGACTGTACACTTATGCCCTGCGGGTTCATATAGGTAAACACATCGCGGATGAGCCCGTCTTTGCCGGAAGCATCCATTCCCTGTAATACTATCAGCACCGAATGCCTGCCTTCGGCGTATAAAAGATTCTGATAATCGTCTAACTGGCAAAGGATTTCTTTGGTCTTTGTTTTATATGCCTCTTTCTCCGCCCCTTTCGGAGGCAGTGTGCTTATCTTATGCAGGTCAGTTTTTGCCATAGGTAATTTAGATAAGGAAGATATTAGTTTTCTACCGTATGATAAAAATACAAACTATCTTTAACATTGCAGAACAAATTAGATATATTTGGTTGAATAATGTCGCAGTTAAAAGATATCTGGGAACAAATTTCCAAAGGAGAAAAAACAGCCCTTTTTGATCTGTACAATGAGCTTTACTTTCATCTATACAGGTTTGGCATCAGCCTGTACAGCGACAGCAACACCGTCAAAGACTGTATCAGCCAGCTTTTCCTAAAACTCTGGGACAAGCGCCAAACTCTTCCCCAGGTAAATAATGTGAAAGCTTATTTGTTTACATCGCTCAGAAATACACTCTACGATTTTTTAAGTGATGAACAAAAAGCAAACCCTCAGGTTTTTAACAGCGCCGAGGAAGAGCTTTCTTATGAAGAAATCATTATACGCCTCGAAGAAGATTCTGAAATGCAGTTAAAACTCAGGAAAGCGCTTAAAAAACTTACACCAACACAGCTGAAACTCATACGACTGAAGTTTTATGAAAATTGCAGTTATGACGAGATTGCCACCATCACTTCTCAGACAAAAAAAACGGCTTACAATACCATTTATGATGCCATAAAGATTTTAAAAAAATCTATTTTAGGAAATAATTAAATTTTTCTTAGGAAAATTTACTGATTCTACAGTCATTAGTTAACAATCAATGTTAATTGATGGAAAAAGATTCATTTATATACGAAATAGAAGATTTTGTCTGCGACCAGACATTCCAGAATTATTGTTTAGGCACTAATATTATTGACAGTATTTTTTGGGAAGACTGGATTAAAAACAATCCCCACAAACAGGAAGCCTTTTCAAAGGCAAAGAGGGTATTGCAGATACTCTCAGCCAGGCAGGGTGATTTCTTATCACAACTATCTGCCCTGCACGAAGGCATTTTGCTACAGGAAAAAATAAGAGATATTATAGCAGAGGAAAGCGTGTCCACCCAAATCATACCGGCAGAATTCATGCGCAATAAGCGTCGCAGCAAAGTATGGTTTGCAGCCGCTGCATGTATATTGATTGTTTTTGGCAGCCTGCTGCTGGCCTATTTCTTTAATGCACAAAACGCACCGGCTGGCGAGATGGCTGATTTTGTATTTGTAACCAAAGCGCTGCAGAAGAAAACCATACAACTTCCTGACAGCAGCATCATTTTTTTAAACGAAAACAGCAGGCTGGTACTTGATAAAGATTTTAACAGCCATAAAAGAGTTGCCACCCTGGAAGGCGAAGCCTACTTTGACGTAAAGCATGATCCGGCACACCCTTTTTTACTTCATACTGCCAAGCTGGATATACAGGTTCTCGGCACTGCTTTTAATGTAAAAGCCTACAAGGAAACAGATACTTACGAAGCTGCGCTGCTGCGGGGCAAAATAGAGATATTGCCTAATAAATTTGTGAAACAAAAAATTGTTTTACAGCCCAACCAGCAGTTCGCCCTGCGCAGTATGCCGGCAGCTGATAAACAACTTGCAAACCAGAAGAGGATCAATATCCCGGATTCTGCTTTTGTAAATAAGGCCCTGACAGACTCGTTTACCAAATTACCGGTGGCTACAAAATGGTCGCGGCATAAAATGGTGTTCAACAATGAAACGCTGGCAACCATTGCAAAAAGGTTAGAAGAATGGTACGGCATACAAATAGTCATTAGGGATCAGTCAGTCGCCGACTACCGCTTCACAGGCACATTCGACAATGAAAACATCATTAATGTGCTTACTGTATTGCAGACCTCCTACTCCTTTGATTTTTATGTAAAAAACAATGTGATCTATATATCTAAATAATATCAACACTCATTCTTAAATGCTATGTTATGTTTAAATGTTTAAGTTTAATTGCCACCGGGAAGGCGGGCAGAATGATAGTCTGTAGTATTATCGGCTTACTCTGCTCTGCATTTTTCTTCCAGGCTGCTGCACAGCAAAGTAATATCTCTTTGCAGGGCACCAAAACCGTGTCTGAATTCCTGAAAGAGATCGAGGCGCAGACAAACTACCGCTTTGTTTACAACAACGATATACTCAACGACACGAAGACCGTGTCTGCTACGCTGAAAAACGTTGGTATTGACGAGGCGTTGAGTGAGATTCTTGCGGGGCAGAATGTGGAGTATGTAAAGCAAAGCAACGGCGTTGTGGTGATGACAGCCGGGCGCCATACGCCTGTTACTACGCCCACCACACGCAATGTAGTTGTAACGGGCACCGTGAAGGATAAGGCAGGCACGCCTTTGTCCAATATTTCCGTAACCATACCCGGCACCACGCTGGGCACCGTAACGAATAATAACGGTGAATTCTCTATCCGCGCCTCCAAAGCAGACAGCCTGGTATTCTCCAGTGTAAACTATGTGCAGCAGTCAGTATTTGTAGGCAACAACACCTTGCTCAATATAGTTTTGGAAGCTCAGGAAGGATCGCTGGGAGAAGTAGTGGTGGTGGGGTATGGGCAGCAAAGGAAGATTAGCCTTGTTGGCGCGCAATCCACCATCAATGTGGAAGAATTAAAACAGCCTACAGCTAACATCAGTGCATCTCTGGCGGGCAGAATCGCCGGTATAGTTGGCGTGCAGCGAAGCGGCCTGCCAGGACAGAATGCTGCCGACATCTGGATCAGGGGTATTTCTACTTTTGGCAATAATCCAAAAGGCCCGCTCGTCCTTATTGATGGTGTTTCCGGTAGAGATATCAATTCACTCGATCCTGAAGACATTGCTTCTTTCTCCATACTGAAAGATGCTACTGCTACAGCAGTCTACGGCGTGGAAGGCGCCAATGGCGTGATTCTGATACAAACAAAAAAAGGTATACCGGGGAAAATAGCCCTTATGGCTAACTACACCCAAGGCTATACATCATTTACAAAAGTACCCGAACTGGCCGATGCAAAAACCTACATGGAGCTAAGAAACGAAGCCAGGCTAGCATCAGGACAGGGCATAGAATATTCTCCGGAATACATCGAAAGAACACTGTCAGGTTTCGATCCCAATCTATATCCCAATGTAGACTGGATGAACACTATTTTTAATAAAACATCTCTTAACAGGAGGGCGAATTTCAGCGCACGGGGCGGTTCCGAAAATACCAACTTTTATGTGGCGCTGGCATACTATGACGAGACCAGCCTGCTGAAAACAGATGCATTACAGAGATACAATGCTGACGCTCGTTTCAGAAGATACAACTTTACTTCGAACGTGAATATGAAGTGGACAAACACTACCAGGTTTGAACTGGGCATACAGGGATATATCGCCAACACCAATTACCCCGGCGTAAAACCCAGCGGAGACAATCCGCCACCCCCCGGAAATGATGTAGAAGGTATATTTGGTATGGTTATGCAGACAAATCCCGTGCTGTATCCCGCTATGTATCCTGGGAATCTGGTGCCGGGCGTAAACCAAAGCTATGATGCACAGCCAAACCCCTACGGCCTTATAACGCAGACAGGTTATAAAAATACTTTTCAGAATCAGTTATATACCAATGCAAAGATCACACAGGAATTGGATATTATTACTAAAGGTTTATCTGTATACGGCCTCTTTTCATTCGATATCTGGAATTCGCAAACTATAGAAAGAGTAAGAAGGCGCACTACTTATACCATAGACAAGGGCAACCCGTATAAAGAAGACAGCACCCTGAACCTGGTGATATTGGCAAACGGCTCTGATGCATTGGGATACAAAAGATACAACAACGGTAACCGTAATTTCTACGTAGAAACAGCCATTAACTACAACCGCGGTTTTGGCAAACACCAGGTTACAGGTCTATTGCTTGCCAACGCTAAAAACTATATTGAAGCCTTTGCAAACGATGCTACGGCATCATTGCCATACAGGAGTATCGGCATAGCTGGGCGCGCAACTTACGCCTATGACAACCGTTATTTTCTTGAAGGAAATTTCGGCTACAACGGTTCTGAGAATTTTGCTCCCAGCAAAAGGTTCGGCTTCTTCCCTTCCGTGGGTGCAGGCTGGGTAATTTCCAACGAAACCTTCTATGAGCCTCTGAAACCGTACCTGCAATTCCTGAAGCTAAGGTATTCCAATGGATATGTGGGGTCGGCGGCAGGTGGCAGACGTTTTGGCTACATTACCATTGTCAAGGATGATGCAAATGGTTATCAGTTTGGTATTCCCGGTTCATTTGGCGGCTACAGTGGCGTAGCTATTTCTGACTATGGCGTAGATGTTACATGGTCGCGCTCTCACAAGCAGGATCTGGGATTAGAATTTAAAACATTCAACTCAAAACTTTCAGTGGTGCTCGACTACTTCAAAGAGCACAGAACAGGCGTGTTCCTGCAACGAAACAGCCTGCCGGACTACATGGGATTGCAAAATAATCCATGGGGCAACCTGGGCGTTGTAGAAAATAAAGGGTTTGACGGCACCGTAGAAATCCTGCCTTTTAACCTAGGACCAACAACCTGGACATTCAGAGGTACATTTACTTACAACAAAGATAAATTACTGGAAAATGATCAGCCGGTACAACCTTGGCCATATATGGAAAGAAGAAACGTAAATATACTGTCCACTTTCGGCTACGTGGCAGAAGGATTGTTTAAAGACCAGGCAGATATTGACAATAGCGCCGATCAGTCTGCCCTGGGAAGGGCAAGGCCCGGAGATATTAAATATAAAGACCTGAACAGCGATGGGAAAATAGACTCTTACGACAGAACACGTATTGGTAACGGAGATGTTCCAAACCTGTTGTATGGTTTTGGGTTTAATGTAAACTGGAAGGGCTGGTTCCTGAGCGCTTTCTTCCAGGGCACAGAAGGAGCAGACAGGGTGATCAGTGGAGACGGAATTATCCCGTTCAGCAACAGCACAGGCGCGGAAAGAAGCAACCTGTTTGCCATTGCCACAGACAGGTGGACGCCGGACAACCCACGCCAGGATGTATTTTATCCGAGGCTGGGCTACGGCAACTCTGTGAACAGCAACAACAACGAAACCAGCACCTGGTGGCTGAAAGATATGGACTTCCTGAGATTGAAAACTGTAGACTTTGGCTATTACTTTCCTGAAAGATGGCTTAGCAATATCCACGTAAAAAATATGCGCGTGTACCTGCAGGGCGTAAACCTGTTTTACTGGAGCAAATTTAAACTATGGGACCCTGAACTAAATACATCAAACGGAACACGATACCCCAACATTAAAACATTATCAATAGGCGTTCAGGCAAACTTTTAGCCTTCACCACATTAAAAAGAAAACAATGAGACTTAAAAATATTATATACACACTCGCGTTATTGGGTTTGATTACCACCGGGTCCTGTAAAAAGTTTTTAGACCAGGTGCCTGAAGACAGGCTTACCATTGATGAGATATTTAAAAGAAAAAACCTGGTAGAGAAATACTTGGCACAAGTATATGCCAACCTGCCCAATGAACTGCAGCAACGCTTTGTAGGAAACGGCTATTCCGGTCCATGGCGTGCAGGCTCCGACGAGGCTAAATACAACTGGGACTTCCATTATGCCAACCAGCTTAACTACAGCACGTGGAAAAAAACGGATAATAATGTAGCAACCTTCTGGCTCAATTATTACAAATCTATCCGAAACGCCACAGACTTTATAAACAATATAGATGGTGCCGATGCAAGCGAGGTGAGCGCTGTTTTAAAAAAACGCTTCAAAGCAGAGGCAAGAGGTGTACGAGCACTCTATTATTTCTTTTTAGTCAGGATGTACGGCCCTGTGCCATTACTCGGAGACCAGGTAATTCAACCTGATGCACCGTTGAATGAGGTATTAAGAGAAAGAAACTCAATGGATGAGTGTATAGACTACATTGTAAATCAGCTGGACTCCGCAGCAATGGATCTTCCTTACTGGCCCGGTTTTGATGAACAGCCAAACAGCGCGCCGGAAAAAAATGCGGTACAATGGGGAAGAATATCCAAGGGTGTTTGTAAAGCATATATAGAAAAGGCGCTGTTGCTGGCAGCCAGCCCATTATTCAATGGCAATGCAGATTATGCATCTTTGAAGAATAACGACGGCAAACAACTGATCAGCCAGACGTATGACCAGAACAAATGGAAGAAAGCCGCCGATGCAGCCAAGGCTTTTATTGATGAGTTTGTGCCAGCATATTACGATCTGTACACCGTAAATAATTCAGACCCTTTTATAGCAGCTTACCTTGCAGGCCGCAATGTGGTAACTGATGAGTGGAACAAAGAATGGATATTTGGCAGGTCTAATTCAGATTTGAATATTGATTACGATATCAGGCCCAAACTGGTTGGTTTTCCAGGCAACCTGCAGGGAGCTGGCGCATTGGGCGTTACGCAGACTATGGTTGATGCATATTTTATGAAAAACGGTTTGCCGATAACAGATCCAGCTTCCGGCTACCTGTCAACAGGATTTTCTGATTTCAAGGCTCCTTTTGATGTTAAAGCCAGGCGAACTTACAACCAGTGGGTAAACAGAGAGCCCCGATTCTATGTAGGTGTAACCTACAATAACAGCTACTGGCTGAACCAAAGTGGTAGCGATAAAGAAGTGGTGGTAAATATGGAGTTCAGTGGCAATTCAGGACGTTCGCAAAGCACCTCGGATGTTTCGCCCACCGGCTATATTGTGCGCAAAGGATATATTACAGGAGGCAGAAAAGGAGGTCTATATTTGCGTTTAGCAGAAATATACCTTGACTATGCTGAAGCGCTCAACGAATATAATCCCGGTCATGCAGATATTCTCATTTACTTAAACAAGATCCGGAAACGGGCATTCGTTCCTGCATACGGATCAGCTGAACTTCCAGCCCCGGCGTCACAGGAAGAAATGAGACAAGCTATTCGCAGAGAAAGAAGAGTAGAACTTGCTTTTGAAAGCGTGCGGTATTTTGATTGCCACAGATGGAAAATTGCCGAGGTTACAGACAACGGCACTTTCTACGGCATGAATATGAATGAAAACGGTGATAAATTCTATAAGATAGTACCCCTGGAAGTGAGAGTATTTAGGAAAAGGGACTACCTCTGGCCTATTCCTGACAATGATGTGCTGAAAACAAATAAGCTACTGGTGCAGAATACAGGCTGGTAATTTTAAAGATCAATCAAATAAAAAAATATTTATAATGAATACTTATTTTAAAATATGCCTCATGGGCTGGATAGCGATTTTTACGCTGCCTTCCTGCGAGAAAGATAGGGAAATAACCCTGCCGAATGAGGGTACCATTTACATGCCGCAAGCTGTAAACAATAGGGACAAACTCCAGATATTATTTTCACAGAAACCCCAAAATATATACTTCGGTGCAGCCTACGGAGGTATGAGCTATCCGGATTCAGACATTACTGCCAACTTTAGTGTAGATCCTGCGCTGGTGGAAAAATACAACTTGGAACACAATACAGGCTACCAGCTACTTCCGGACAGCACTTATATACTCTCCGGCCTTAGCACGGTGATCAAAGCCGGCCAAATAAATTCTGAGCCGCTCTTCATTGCTTTGACAACCAAAAAAGTAGACCGCCACACAAAGTATATGCTGCCGGTAAAAATGACCAGTGTTTCTACTGGGAAGCTGGATACTGCTTTGCATACAGCCTTTTTCAGGTTTGATGCTGTTGTGAGGCCGGAAAGAGATATTACTAATTCAGGCTCGCTTGCTGTAAGCCATGAAAATAACGGGGGTCCTGATGCAGGTGAAGGCTCAAAAAAACTCGTGGATGGAGACTACTCATCTAAATTCCTGATCTTCGACATCAAGAGTAAAATGCCCTTTGGCTTCCAACTTACTTTCCAGAATCCTGTAAAAATCGGAGCTTACACTTTTACCTCGGGCAACGATGCTCCTGACAGGGATCCTAAAAACTGGATGTTACAGGGATCTGCCGATGGCAACAACTGGACAACGCTTGATTCCAGATCAGACGAAAAATTCTCCTCCAGGAATCAGACAAGAAGGTTTGAGTTTGAGAATGAAACCCAATATAAATTCTATAGGATCGTAGTCACCGAAATAAACGGCGGCGGTCTTTTCCAGATGAGCGAATGGCGTGTGATAGAATATTATGAGTTGTGACTTGCCTGATCTTTAAAACAGCAGTCATAAAATTACTGCAAGTGCTTATGCCATGTTGCTAAAGATTATGCATCTTAATGCAACAAGCAGTCCTGTCGGAAAGCAAACAAAAAAACTGATGAACACATTGCCATGCTATCATATATTTATAAAAAAATTTTTTCTAATTTTTATAAAATTAAACAATAGTTGGTAATTTTAGATTATCGATTAAGCCAAATATTCACAACAAACTAAAATCTATGAAACAAACTCGTTCGCTTATTAGATGTGGAATTTTTTTATTCCTGTCGATGTATTTTGTGGCTTCATATAGCCAACAAACCCAGAGAGTCAGCGGGACTATATCTGACTCTACCGGTCAGGGTATTCCAAACGTATCTGTAAATGTAAAAGGAAGAACTACGGGAGTGGTGTCTAATTCGTCTGGAACTTATTCTATTTCTGCTAATAACGGAGATATTCTCGAATTTTCTTCAGTTGGTTTTTCCACCGAGGAAAGAACAGTTAATGGTCCTACCCTAAACGTTACATTGTCTTCTTATATTGAATCTGCCGGGGACGAAATCGTAGTAGTTGGATACGGAACCATGCGTAAATCAGATCTTACTGGATCTATCTCTGTGGCAAAGGGAAGCGATATTATAAAATCTCAATCCTTTAATGCTCTGGAAGGATTAAAAGGCAAAGCCGCCGGAGTGAATATTTTTTCCAACACAGGACAACCTGGCGGTGAAATGCGCGTTGTTATTCGCGGTTTGGCTACTATTAATGCGTCAGCAAATCCTTTGTATGTGGTTGACGGAGTAGTTATGTCAAACTTCCAGTTTCTTAATCCCAATGATATTCAATCTATTGAAGTTTTAAAAGACGCATCATCTGCTGCTATATACGGTGCCCGTGGAGCAAACGGTGTTATTCTTGTAACAACCAAACGTGGCGTTCGCGGAGGTGCGCAAATCTCTTATGACGGTTCTGTATCGGTAGGTAAAATGGCAAGATATATGGATGTCATGGATTCTAACGAATGGATGGCTGCTTTTAAACAAGGCTTGGAAAATGCCAATGCATGGCAAAATAAAAATTTCACAACTGATCTATCACAATTATTTACAGATCCTGACTTATTTAATGCTGATGGTACACCAAAATATAATACAGACTGGCAGAAAGAAGCCTCTCGGACTGCTATTTCTCATAACCACCAAATCAATATTCAACGTGGCGGAGAAAATTCGTCAGTTGGAGCATTTTTAAACTATACCGATCAGCAAGGTATTCTGCATAACACTTATTTTAAACGCGTAAATGCAAAATTGGCTTATGACGATAAACCAACCAAATGGTTATCAACGGGCGTTAATTTGTTAGTCAATCATACATGGGGTAATAGAACTTCTGATAATCCCTACGGACAGGGTGCATTGCGTACAATGATAGAACAGCTACCCTTTCTACCTGTTAGATTAGCAAATGGAATGTTTGCGCAAACAAATAATGTAAAAACAACAGCTATCCCATTAGATAAAAATAATCCCGGCGGACCAACACAGAATTTTAGTCCGGAAGGAGTGGGCAATCCGGTAGAGTTGCTTGAGCGGATTCGCTCAATGCAATACAGAACACAGATTTTTGGTAATGCGGCTCTTACTTTTCACCTTACAAAAGACTTGGAATTAAAAACGCAATTAGGGGTAGATTATCAAAACAACCGCAATTCCAATTATACACCGTTTACTCCACGTCCATTAATCAATCAAAACTCCGAAGGGACAGCTTCCGGCTCAAATTCTGCTACATTTTACTGGCAGGAAGAAACTTACCTGACTTATAAAAAGCTCATCAGCAAGCACTCTATCAATGCCATGGCGGGTATGTCGTGGCAGGAATATGTTTATAACTATTTTTCAGCTTCTGACAGCAAATACGTAGATGATTATTTTGGTTTTTATAATTTGGGTAAAGGCACCAATCGTCCTTCAGTTGGCAGCGATTATGATAAATGGGCAATGAATTCTTATTTCTTGCGCGCTGCATATTCATATGACAGCAAATACATGGCTACAGTAACAGGACGCTACGACGGTTCATCTAAATTCGGACAAAACAATAAATATGCATTTTTTCCGTCGTTAGGTTTTGGCTGGATGGTTTCTAACGAAACTTTTATGCAAAATGCCCCTGCTATTAGCCGTTTGAAACTGCATACTTCTATTGGAGCAACCGGAAATTCTGAAATAGGCACCTATGCTTCATTGGCACGTGTAGGCCAATCAAATACAATTATAGGCAATGCTTTGCGGGTAGTTTCTTATCTGGAAAACATGCCTAACCCTGATTTGAAATGGGAAAGAACCCTTCAGTGGGATGCCGGAATTGATCTTGGATTACTCCAAAATCGCCTGAATCTTGAGCTGTCTTATTATTATAAATATACTTCTGATTTGCTCCTTAGTCGTCCGTTACCATTATCAACAGGCTTCTCCGCTGTAATGGATAACATTGGATCGGTTTCTAATAGAGGTGTTGACCTATTGTTAACGGCTCACCCCGTGCAGACAAATGATTTCAATTGGACTTCAACAGTTAACTTGGGTTACAATAAAAACCGTGTTGAAAAATTGGATGAAGCTGCATCCATTGACCCGATTTCCGGCAAACGACAAATTACTACCGATGGGTTTGTAGGTTACGATATGCTTATTCGCGAGGGCGAAGAACTGTCTTCTTTCTTTGGATATAAAAGAGCTGGGATATACGATGGAATACCCGCCAATTGGGACCCTCAAACGATGAATATTCCTACTATTATTGGCGAAAAAGTTACCTATAAAGAACGCCAGATTCTAGGTCATGGTCTGCCTCGTTGGATGGGCTCTTTTATAAATACCTTTAATTACAAGGGACTTGATCTGACCGTTGATTTACAATTCACTTGGGGGGTACAAGTGATGCAGGAGTTTTTCCATTCAACAGAAGGTCGATTCCTAACAAGTGGAATTGACCGGCTTTACAAAGATGCATGGCACCCAACATTAAATCCAAATGGTACGGCTCAGGCAATCCGCTTAGCGAACTTTGGTATGGGAAGCAATGCAAATGCCGATGATACATGGATTGCAGACGGTTCTTATTTGCGAGGAAATTTGATTCAGTTAGGTTATACATTTACACCTGATGTTATTAGAACAGTAGGCTTTTCAGCATTGCGTTTATATGCGAACCTAAACAATGCTTTCTTAATCACTTCTTCTGATTATTTAGGATATGATCCAGACAACTCTTCTCGTTTAGGAGATAATAAGTGGGGGGCAAATCGCCAGTTCTTTACTTATCCGAGGGCTAGAACATTTACATTTGGCGCTAATATTACATTTTAACTTATAAATTGTACTAATATGAAATTACATAAAATACATATAGTTGCTATACTCTTCCTAGGAGCGTCTTCAATGCTATTGAGCTCCTGTAATAAATTTTTGGAAGAAAACCCTTTAGATACAAAAGTTGCTACTCAATTCTGGAAAACCGCTTCTGACGCGAAATCAGCAGTAAACGGACTTTATTTTGGTGGGGTACCTTATCTGCACAATATAGATGTAGATGGAGGCTGGACACCAAAAGCTACAATGTGGGGAGGTGTAATGTCCGGGCTGTTTGTTGACAAACGAAAAGACAGAACATTTACAAACGCATCTGAAAATGGCACTTTCAATATAGAATCTTTTAACTCTACTGCACAAAAACTATGGAGCGAATATTATATTGGTATTTCCCGTGCCAATTTTGTAATTGCCAATGCACCTAAAATGGCTGGTGTATTAGATGAAGCTACGATGAATAATTATTTGGCGCAGGGTAAATTTTTCCGCGCTTTGGCCTACTTTTCTTTAGTGAAAGATTTCGGAGACGTTCCTTTGATTTCAGAGCCCTATACATCTACCGAAGGAATATTTAAGGAACGTACACCGGCTGTAGATATCTATAAGTTTATTGAGAAAGACTTACTGGAAATTGCCGAAGGAAGTGCATTACCCAATAAAGCTTTTTACGATAATGGAGCTTATGTGACGAAACCTATGGCACAGTCACTGTTAGCGCAAGTGTATCTACAATGGGCAGGAGCACCTCTCAATGGCGGTATAGAATACTACACCAAGGCAGCGGATATGGCTAAAAAGGTAATTACCGGCGGTCAACATGCGCTGATTGACCCTAATGGCACCACAAATGGACGTAATTCAGCATTTAATATTATTAAAACGACAAAGTCTTCAAATGAAATCATTTATGCTAAAGAGTATGACATGACGAACTTCAACGTAGGCAACTCCTACGCTGTTCGCTCAATCGGAGCCGATGCTTTCCAATGGAAAGACACGAGTAACAAGAACGTCTTCAAACCCGGAGGCGATGTGTTATACAACGCCTATCTGCCCAGTAATATACTAATCAACAGCTACGCATCTAATGATATTCGTGGTATGGAAAAGCAATTCTTCTTCCGAGAATTTACTGATGCAACCAAGCTTACACATACTTTAAACAATATAGGAAACTGGGCATGGTTTGATTCAACAGGATTGGTAAACGGTCGCGATGGTGACTACAACATGCCGATAATTCGATATGCTGAAATCCTGTTAATTGCAGCTGAGGGTTTGGCAAGGACAGGGCAGGAAGCAGAAGCCAGAGGCTATCTAAATCAGGTACGTAAACGTGCCGGATTAACTGATGAAACTGCAAGTGGCAGTGCCCTCATACAATCTATATTGACTGAACGTTTCCATGAATTTCCTTTAGAATTTAAAATTTGGGATGATATTCGTCGTACGCGTCTTTACCCCGAAGAAGATGGAGCGAGATCAGGAAGATTGAAATGGACACCTCTTGCAAGCGCTAAAATTCAAAACAAGCCAGAGGGTGTTGTTAAGGTTGGAGCAATTCCTGAGCATGCTTTACTCTGGCCCATTCCGTTAAGAGAAATGCAAGCCAATCCATCTTTGAAAAATCAAAACCCGGGATGGAATTAAATACATAAATTATAAAACAGGTTTCGGAATTCCGAGACCTTGTTTTTTAAACCCTGCCTTTATCTTTTACTACGAAAAATCCCTTTTTATATTTTACCTTTAAGCGCGTAATTTTTTAATTCCTTATACACATGAAAAAACTCTTATTCTCAATCGCTTTATTATTTTCCCTGCAAACGGTTTTTGCCCAGGTTAATTCATTTCCCGCAAGCCCGGTAGATTTTGTGAACCCGCTGATGGGCACCATGTCTAAATTTGAAATGTCAAACGGTAATACCTACCCGGCAATCGGCATGCCCTGGGGCATGAACCTCTGGACTCCGCATACCAACAACATGGGCGATGGCTGGGCCTATCAATACACGGCCGACAAAATCAAAGGTTTTAAACAAACACATCAACCCTCTCCCTGGATGAACGACTACGGCTATTTCTCCATCATGCCCACGGTAAACAAGATGGCTTTTAAAGAAAGCGAGCGCGAAAGCTGGTTTTCCCACAAAGCAGAAGTAGCACAACCCCATTACTACAAAGTATACCTCGCAGACCATGACGTTACTACAGAGATCACGCCTACCGAAAGAGCTGCGCGCTTCAGGTTTACATTTCCTAAAACAGACAGCGCATTTGTAGTGATCGATGCTATTGACAAAGGCTCGTACATAAAAATCATTCCGCAGGAAAATAAAATTATTGGCTACACAACCCGCAACAGCGGCGGTGTTCCCAAGAATTTCAAAAATTATTTTGTTATCCAGTTTGACCGTCCTTTCGACTATGTGAATGGCTGGGACAATGGCAATTTTGTAAAAGCACAGGAGATCACCAGTGAACATGCAGGCGCTGTTGTAGGCTTTAAAAATATGCAGAGAGGCGCTGTGGTCAACGCTAAAGTAGCTTCTTCTTTTATCAGCCATGCGCAGGCGGAGCTTAATCTGCAACAGGAAATAGGCAATAAATCTTTTGAAACAGTAAGAAGCGAAGGCAAAAAAATATGGAACGATGTGCTGGGCAAAGTAAAGGTTAGCGGCGGCTCAGAGTCGCAGGTACGCACTTTTTATTCTTCGCTTTACCGCATGGTATTTTTTCCTTTAAGGATGTATGAAAAAAACTCTTTGGGACAGATTGTGCATTACAGCCCGCAAAACGGCGCCATAGAAAAGGGATACATGTTTGCAGGCACCGGCTTCTGGGATACCTTCAGGGCGCTCTACCCTTTTCTGCATTTTGTCTATCCTTCCATTGCCAAAGAAATGCAGGAAGGGCTTATCAATAACTTTAAAGAAGGCGGCTGGCTGCCGGAATGGTCATCTCCCGGCTATCGCGGTATTATGATAGGCAACAACTCCGCATCCGTAGTGTCAGATGCATACCTTAAAGGCCTGAGAGGATATGATACTGAAAAATTGTGGGAAGCCCTGGTTCACGGCGCCAACAACGAAGGGCCTCACGCTACAGGACGCAGAGGCGTAGAACATTACAATAAACTTGGCTATGTGCCCAACGATGTAAATGTAAACGAAAATGTTGCCCGTACACTTGAATATGCTTACGACGATTATGCCATCTATGCATTTGGAAAAGCTATTGGAAAACCCGCAGCGGAAACAGCTATTTACAAGCAAAGAGCTATGAATTATAAAAATCTCTTTTACCCGAAACATTTATTAATGGCGCCCAAAGACAGCAAAGGAAACTTTGCAGGCTACTTTAATCCTTATTCCTGGGGCGGCGATTTTACCGAAGGCAATAGCTGGCATTATTCCTGGAGTGTTTTCCAGGATATTGAAGGCCTGAAAAACCTGATGGGCGGCGATAAAAAGTTCATCAACATGTTAGACTCGGTTTTCATAATGCCACCAGATTTTACCGGTTCACGTTACGGAGGCATTATTCATGAAATGCGCGAAATGCAGGTAATGAATATGGGGCAGTATGCACACGGCAACCAGCCTATACAGCATATGACCTATTTGTATAATTATACTTCTGAACCGTGGAAATCTCAATATTGGGTAAGAGAAGTATTGGACAGAATGTACCACTACGGCCCTGACGGGTATTGCGGCGATGAAGACAACGGGCAAACTTCTGCCTGGTATGTTTTTTCGGCGCTCGGGTTTTACCCGGTAACGCCAGCAAGCACACAATATGTAACGGCCGGGCCTTTATTTAAAAAAGCGGAAATTACTTTTGAGAATGGTAAAAAACTTACTATCAATGCACCTGCTAACAGCGCTGCCAACCGGTACGTACAAGCTATGACTTTCAACGGCAAACCCGTTACCAAAAACTACCTCGAACATTTTGATTTACAAAAGGGCGGGGTGATTAACTTTTCTATGAGTGCCACACCCAATAAAACAAGGAATACCGGTGTAAGCGCTCATCCGTTTTCCATGAGTACAGATAAATAAATTGTCTTTATAGAATATTGCTTAAAGCTGTCGAATTTTCCGGCAGCTTTTTTCTTTTATAAAGAATAGGATTCTTTCCGTAAATTAGCTGAATTTAAAATCATTAAAGAATGAAGAAACCTGAAGCCAATACCAATCAACTGGTTTCGTCTATCGTTTCTCTTATTGATAATGCCCGAAAGCGCGTTGCCGCAACTGTCAACAGTGAGCTGACAATTTTGTATTGGAATATAGGAAAGCAAATTAATGATGATATTTTAAAAAACAACAGGGCCGATTATGGAAAGGCTGTGATTGCAGAGTTAAGCAAGCACTTATTAAATATTTATGGCGCCGGATTCAGTAAAAAAAATCTACATTTATTTGTAAATTTTAATAGTTTGTTTCCAAATGTTGAAATTGTGTACGCAATGAGTACACAATTAAGCTGGACACATATTCGAATATTGATCCCTGTAAAAGACGCTGTAAAACGCGAGTTCTACACACAAATGTGCATACATGAAAGATGGAGTGTGCGCACATTGCAGGAACGCATAAACAGTATGCTGTTTGAAAGAACAGCCATAAGCGCTAAACCGGAAAAAACAATTATCAACGAATTGGAAATATTAAAAAATGAAAAGAAGATTACTCCCGATCTTACTTTTCGTGACCCTTATTTCTTAGACTTTCTGGGACTTCATGATACTTACAGCGAAAAAGATCTGGAAGCAACCATTCTTGCAAACCTGCAAAAGTTTATTATAGAGATGGGTTCAGATTTTGCTTTTTTATCACGTCAAAAAAGAATTGTGGTAGACGATGAGGATTATTATATCGACTTATTGTTTTATCATCGTGGCCTGAGATGCCTCGTAGCTATAGACCTGAAACTTGGTAAATTTAAAGCTGCTTACAAAGGCCAGATGGAGCTATATTTGCGTTGGCTCGAAAAAAATGAAAGCAGAGAGGAAGAAAATAAACCGATTGGGCTTATTCTGTGCAGTGAAAAATCTCCTGAACAAATAAAATACCTTATGTTGGACGGCAACTCGCCGATAAAAGTTGCAGGATATATGACCCAGCTTCCAGATCGCAAGGTATTAGAAGATAAACTTCAGAAAGCCATTCGCATTGCAGAAAATAACATTAAAAAACACTTATAGTAATGAAACAAATAATTTTTACGGTTACATCTCTTTTAGTATTCGGCATTTTATCTGCGCAGGACAGCAATACCGACTGGGCTAACTTTGCCAAATACGCAGAAGCAAATAAAACAGTATCTCCGGGAACTGTTGTGTTTCTCGGCAATTCTATTACAGAAGGCTGGGCAAATACACATCCGCAGTTTTTTAAACAAAATAATTATACCGGCCGCGGTATAGGCGGACAAACAAGCTCGCAGATGCTGGTGCGTTTCCGTGCAGATGTTATTAACCTGAAACCTAAGGCTGTGGTGATTTTAGCGGGCACCAATGATATTGCGCGCAACACGGGATATATTGCTTTGGAAAATATTTTAGGCAATATTATTTCGATGTGTGAAATAGCAAAGGCAAACAATGTACGCGCAGTTCTTTGCTCTGCCTTGCCGGCTTATCAGTTTAGCTGGAGAAAAGAGCTGCAGCCGGCAAAGGATATTATTACTTTAAACGCCATGATAAAAGATTATGCGCAAAAGAATAATATTACATATGTAGACTATCACAGCGCCCTGAAAGATGAGCGCGACGGGTTACCGGAAAAATATGCCGGGGACGGTGTGCATCCGAACAGCGATGCATATTTAATCATGGAAAATCTTGTGCAGAAAGCGCTGGCAAACAAACCGCCCGAGAGCACAAAAAAACAGAAAAAAGAAAGGCAATATTTATTTCAAAGAAATAACCATAAAGATTAAGTATCTACACCACCGGCGATAAGTATAAAATATAAAATACAGGTTATTCCATGTGGGCAATTCTAAAACAGCTGCGAAGCAGCGTACTGAAATTTATACACATACAATAACCATAAAGATGAAGCATCTTTACGAACCGGGAATGATAATAAAGAATTAAGGTTTTGGCTACTCCATGTGCCAACTCAAAACCAAATAAATATATACACGTGAATAGAGAAATAATATATTTCAATGGATATAGCAGTCCTATGGAACGCACCAGCTAACCTGTTTTCTACACACATACGATTCCTGCGGAATCATACAACAAAAAAATCATTTCTTAGCCAACGATACATTATCAATAACACACGCTCAATTTTGGGAATGGTAAAATACCAATGATATTTTAGTAAGCAACCTTTCAAGCAATGCATGATAAAATTCATAAAAAACAGAGTTGAAATCTGGCTATTTTTGTCCATAATTTTTCCGCATGAATAACCCTCAACCTGCTGTCGTAAATAAAAAAGCAATTGCCACAGAAGACTGGGCTGTAGTGCTATTAGGATTTATGCTTATTGCACTGGCATTGTCGGGCCTTGTTTTTCCAACTCCTTCTTTTTCGTGGAAAGGCAATAGTGAACTTTTCAGTAAGGTTCTATCGCAGGACAACCTGTTAAAGATCGGGTTGCAGTTTTTTATAGTCATGCTTACTGCCATACTTGGCGGATGGCTCACAGGTAAACAGGTAAAAAAGATAGCCATTGTTTTTCCTGTGATTTATTTGCTGACAGTAGTCGCCCTGATCATTGCAGGCAGCAGTGTTATGAAAAGCCTCAACCTCGAGGCTGTGATATTCAGCCTGGGTATTGGGCTGCTCATCAGCAACACCATGAAACTTCCTGGATGGTTTAGCAAAGCACTTACTTCAGAAATGTTCGTGAAGATAGGCCTTGTGCTGCTCGGCACCACCATTATTTTTTCCGATATCCTGAAAGATGGCGGCCTCGGGCTTCTTCAATCCCTGATCGTTGTTCTGTGCGTGTGGTACTTTGCTTTTTATGCATGCAGGTTTTTGAAGATTGATAAGGAGATGGGGCTGATGATCTCAAGTGCAGTTTCCATTTGCGGCGTATCTGCCGCTATTGCTACATCAGGAGCTATCAAAGGCGACAATAAAAAATTATCTTACGTAATATCCTTAGTGCTCATTGTGGCCGTACCGATGATGATCTTTATGCCCTACCTTGCTGAATGGATGGGCCTCTCACAAAAAGTCACAGGCGCATGGCTGGGCGGAAGCATTGATACAACGGGGGCTGTGGTAGCATCGGGTTCCCTGGTTGGCGATGAAGCGCTGAAAACCAGCACCATTGTTAAGTTCTCACAAAATGTATTGCTGGGCATAGCAGCTTTTGCCATTTCTGTTTACTGGACCTACATCAATACACAAAAAGGTGAAAAGCAGGAAAAGCCAACTTTGAAAATTATCTGGCAACGCTTCCCGAAATTTATCCTCGGCTTCGTGGCAGCCTCCCTTTTATTTTCGTTTGCGCTCTCCGGTGAGCAGGTGGCCCTGGTAAAAGAAGGCCTGAAAAACCTGCAGGGCCTTTGGTTTGCGCTGGCATTTACCAGCATAGGGCTGGAAACAAAATTTTCAGAATTGTTCAGGCAGGATAATAAAAAACCGCTCTATGCTTTTTTAATTGCCCAGCTTTTCAACGTAGTGCTTACACTGCTCATTGCGTGGTTGTTGTTTAGCTGATCATGGCAAATGATTGTAGTCCTGCAATAAAATATACAAAAACTGCGCTGGTTCCTCTTTGCGGTGTATGTTCAGCACATTTTCTATTTTCCTGGCAGCTTCTGCCGGCAGGTAATAACCTTCTTCACGGTGCTGCATCTGCAGAACTTCTTTTATCAGCAGCATATCCTGCGCAGACAGGTTAGCTACTTCCGGATAGCTGATCACATAATCATTGGCTACGGGCACAAACAAGGTATGCTCCAATCTTCTCGGCGGCCGCATGTTAACTACAGTAGTATTGGCTACCATATCGCCCAGCCGCTGGCCTTTATTGCTGATGGCCACGGCAATTACCGCGATCACTCCCTGCGAAAACGTTACATCTATTAAACGGAATATCCACCGTAGCAGGTATTGCCGCAGCGAGGGTTGCCCGCCATCGAGGCTTATGACTTTTATATGCATCAGCTTCTTCCCGATACTCTGCCCATTCATGAATGTTTCTGTAAGCAGGTAATACAAAAACACCGGCAAAATCACGATGACAATAAAGGCTGTTTCAGAAATACGCTCATCTATACCTGTAAATCTTAGTACATAAAATGCTACCAGGAAATATGCTATAAACAACAGCATATCTACCATGCAGGCCACTATACGATGACCTAAACCTGCCAGTTCGTACTCCACATCAATATTCTGTGCTGTTTGTATAGATATAAAAGACATGACTATTTACTAATAAATTATTCGTTATAATGCAAAAGAAACTAAATTTACAATACCGGTTGATTATTCACTTATATTTTTTACCGAAACTTATGCGGGAAAGTATTTTTTTAAAACAAAATGCCGACAAATGGAAACAGATGGAAGCGAATGCCCGCAACCCGCAGGGCTCAGCTGATGAGCTTGCTCAGCATTTTATGGAAGTGACCGATGATCTCGCCTACGCTAAAACATTTTTCCCGAAAAGTAATGTTATCGGCTATCTCAACGGGCTGGCCTCTTTGTATCACCAAAAAATTTACCGCAACAAAAAAGAAAACAAAAAACGCATAGTATGGCTTTGGCTATATGAACTGCCCTACCTTTTTAAAGTTTATCAAAAAACATTTTTATATGCGTTCCTGTTCTTCCTGGTATTCTTACTCATAGGTATTTTTTCCGCCAGGCACGATCCGGATTTTGTACGGCTCATCCTGGGAGACAATTATGTAAACATGACTTTGGAAAACATCCGCAACGGCGATCCCTTTGGCGTTTACAAACAGGCAGATCCTGTGAAAATGTTTTTGGGCATAGCTTTCAACAATATACGCGTTACCTTGTTTGTGTTTGCCAGCGGTATATTTTTTTCGGTAGGATCGCTGGTGATAGCATTTAAAAATATCGTGATGCTTGGCGCATTTGAAACGTTTTTCTTCCAGCAGGGCCTGGGCCTGAAAAGCATTTTGGTTGTCTTTATTCACGGCACACTGGAGATTTGGGGAATCATTATTGCCGTGGCTTCAGGGATGATCCTTGGCAACAGTATATTGTTTCCCGGCACTTACAGCCGCAAAGATGCTATGCTGCGCGGCGCCAGGGACGGGCTTAAAATTGTTTTCGGGTTAATACCTTTATTCATTGCCGCCGGTTTTCTGGAGGGCTTTGTAACGCGGCATACGCACATGCCCATAGCATTAAGCATAAGCGTTCTTGCTGCCAGCCTTGCTTTCATCGTATGGTACTTCATCGTTTATCCAAACATCATTTACAAAAAAATAAATGCCGCTGAAAACGGCAACAGTATTGACATTCATCCAAATTTAAAAAGATGGTTAAGCCAAAAACAGAGTTAAGAAAAGTAAGGTATTTCGGAGACATCATCAGTGATGCGCTTACGTTTATAAAGCAGGAGTTTAAGCCGCTTACCAAAAGCTATATCCTCATTGCAGGCATTGCTATATTGTTGTTTGCCGTATTATTCGGGCTTACGCTTGGCAAATTTTACGGCGGCATTTTTGATACAGCCACGAAAGGCGGAGCAGATGTGCTAAGCAATTACGATAATTTTTCTATTCCGCTACTGGTGTCAATGTTTATCGTGGCAATTTTTACTTCTGCTGCAATCATGACAGTGCCTAACGTGTATATGAAATTGTACATGCAGAAACAAAATCAGTCGCCTGCATTCAACGAAGTGTGGGAAGGCACAGTAAAGTATATATGGAAAGTGCTTCTCTTCCATGTATTGTTTGGCTTGTGCCTGGCGCTGGTTGCAGGCCTGCTGATCGCTGGCGGCATGCTGATTTCACCAATAGTGGGGGCAGTGCTTATTGTCTTATTGTTGATACCCTTGATCTACATCGGCATCTGCATGACCATTGCATCGCAGGTGATCATCTTCGAAGAAGAAACCTCATTCATAAAAATATGGCAACGATGTTTTTACCTGGTGAAAGACAACTTCTGGAGCAGCTTCCTGGTTTACGTATTATCCTCAATCATCATCAGCTTTGCATCGGGCGCCATCGGGTTGATCACAGGCGCGCTGTTCGGCGGCGCCATGTACCTTACCACCAAAGAGATCGGTTCGTCGATAGGTACGCTTTATTCCATATTTTATTTATTCACTTATATTTTTTATGTGTACTTTGTAATAACCGTATCGCTTAACTATTTTTCTTTAGTGGAGAAGAAAGAAGGTACCGGCCTGCTGCAAAGAATACAAAACATTGGCAGCAGCGCTGATAGGGGCCTGCACGATACCGAAGAAAGATATTAATGAGGCTGCTGCTGATCATATTGTTGTTGCTGCCTTTGCAAAAAACATACGCGCAGGCAAAATCTGTAAGCGACACCACTTCCGTTATCCATGTGCGTGCGGTAGCCGCAAGTAAAATGGCCGGTTGGAAAAATTCCAAAGCATTCAGGTATGACAGGAATGAAAGCAAACTCTCCTGGTGGAGCAGGTTAAAGATGCGCTTCTGGCAATGGCTACACTCTTTTTTCAGCAATGAAAATAATGAGCGCGGCTTCTGGATAGGACTGCTAAGCATCTGTGCCATAGTTATTGCTTTTGCTGTTTATAAGCTTTCGGGCATGAACAGATCGGGCATGTTCGAACGGAGAGATATGGAAGGCAAGGCTTATACAGAAGGTGAAGAAAATATTCATGAAATAGATTTTGCGGATGAGATAAAAAAGGCTGAGCAATCAGGCAACCTCCGGCTGGCCGTACGTTTCAGGTATTTGCAATTATTAAAATTCTTATCAGACAAGGAGCTGATCCGCTGGCAACCCAACAAGACCAACCATGCGTACATAGCTGAGATGCAGGCAGCGGCTTGGTTTGCAGACATTACCCATTCTTTTGAATACATCTGGTATGGCGAACATGGCATAGATACAGAGGCGTATGAAAATATAAAATCTAAATTTGAGCAACAACAAAAAGCAAGCACAAACTGAAAACATATAAAGCATTTATAATAATTTTTGTTCTGCTTTTAGGCATTTACATTTATGCAGAAGTTACTACACCCAAGCCGGTTGACTGGGAAGTCTCTTTGAAGCAAAGTGATAAAAACCCTTACGGCGCTTATATCCTGTACAATTCGTTGGCTGATTATTTCCCCGGTGCCACCATCAACTCTTACCGGAAGCCGCCTTATAATGTGCTAACAGAAGCGCATGCTCCAGGAAAAAATACATCAGCCTATTTTCTGCTGGCGCCCAAACTCAATCTCTCCAAACAGGACATCAACGAGTTGCTGCGGTTTGTAAAAAGCGGCAATTATATTTTTATCGCTTCCCTAAATCCCGGCAAATTGCTTTTAGATACCCTGCAGTTGAAAACTACTTTTTATCAAGCGCTGCAAAAAGATTCTACGGTTATAAACTTTACCAATCCTGCGCTCCGCAGAAACGGCGGCTATACATTTACCAAATACACTATCGATGATAGTTTCACCTGGATCAACAAAAAAGATTCCGCAACCGTGCTGGGCATTACCCAACAAAACACCAGCCCGAATTTTGTACAATTCCGTATGGGCAAGGGCGCGTTGTTTATACATGCCGCGCCGCTCTGTTTCAGCAACCATTTTATGCTTACCGGCGATAATGCTGATTATGTAAACAAAGCTGTCTCTCATATTCCATCAAACATACAAACTGTTTATTGGGATGAATATTACAAACTCGGTCGCGAAGGCGCTGCTACACCATTGCGTGTGCTGCTCTCCAACTTCTGGACAAGGTGGGCTTTGCGTATAGCCTTACTGCTGATGCTCACTTACATTTTATTTGGCATGAAAAGAAAGCAACGCATTATACCCATCCTGAAACCGCTGGAAAATAAATCGCTGTCGTTTGCCGAAACGGTTGCTGCGCTTTACTATAACAGGAAAGAAAATGAACTGATCGTGCGTAAGAAGATGAACTTCCTTACAGAATTTATCCGGCAACGCTATGCGCTCTCAACCAACAAACCGGATGATGCGTTTGTAGAAACGCTTGCCCGGAAAAGCAATGTAAATAATGAACTGATCAGCGCTATTTTTTCACGGGCTGAACATTTACAGCTAACCGCCACAGACGAAGCGCTGGTTGCATTCAATAAACAATTAGAACAATTTTATCAACAGGCAAAAGCATAACTATGGAAGAAAAAAATGAATTAGCTCCACTGAACACCGCCATGCAACACATAAAACAAGAGATCGGCAAAGTGATCGTGGGACAGGAAGCAATGATAGAACTGTTGCTGGCAGCCATTCTCGCAGAAGGGCATGTGCTCATAGAAGGTGTACCGGGTGTAGCCAAAACGCTCACTGCAAAACTGCTGGCACGCTGTATTGATGCACCTTTCTCACGCATACAATTCACGCCGGACCTGATGCCGAGCGATGTGATCGGCACTTCTGTCTTTAACCTGCAGCAGGGAAGTTTTGCATTCAGGCAAGGCCCTGTATTCAGCAATATTGTGTTGATAGACGAGATCAACCGCTCGCCTGCCAAGACACAAGCCGCGTTGTTCGAGGTAATGGAAGAGCGGCAGGTAACCTACGACGGCATTACACATAAACTGCCGGAACCATTCATTGTGCTGGCTACACAAAACCCTGTAGAGCACGAAGGCACTTACCGCCTGCCTGAAGCACAGCTCGACAGGTTCCTGTTTAAGATCACCGTGAACTATCCGTCCCCTGAAGAAGAAGTAAAGATCCTGGAGCATGCACACAAAGGCTTTACCACACACTTCAATGAAACGGTTCATCGCGTAATTTCCGGGGAAGCAATTGTAGCATTCCGCCGGCAGATAAAAACAATCCACGTAGAAGAAAAAGTATTGAAATACATTGCAGACATTGTGAGTGAAACCCGCAACAATGCCTCTCTCTTCCTCGGCGCCAGCCCGCGTGCATCGGTGGCTGTGCTCAACGGCAGCAAAGCTGTTGCAGCCCTGAACGGTAAAGATTTTGTTACGCCTGATGACGTGATACGCGTACTGCCATCCGTGCTGGCACACAGGATAATCCTGACGCCGGAACGCGAGATGGAGGGCGCCACACCGCACGACGTGATTGAAGAGATCATTAAAAAAATTGAAGTTCCCAGGTAAGCAGCGTGAAAAACTTTTTTAAAAATTATATAGCCGCACTCTACTTTACGACCCGCTTTTTTATGGCAGGTGCAGTGGTCGTCAGCCTCATGGTGATTCGATTTTTTGCGTCGTGGCTGAGTATTATCCCTTTTATTGCCCTGTTGTTATTTGCCGGTATTTTTATTGTGGAATATATACTGCTGTTCAGAAAAAGAAACGCAGTTTATGCACAGCGTGCACATGCAGAACGCTTCAGCAACGGCGACGAGAACGAGGTAAAGTTATTCATAGAAAATAAATACCCTTTTCCTGTATACGCAGATATAATAGATGAAATACCCATACAATTTCAAAACAGGAACGTACATTTTTACACCCGTATTCATGCGGGCAAAACATCGGTAATTGATTACACACTCCGCCCTGTAAAGCGCGGCAGCTATGACTTTGGCAAGATCAATATTTACATCTCTGCATTTGCACGCTTCATCGAAAGAAGGTTTTCATTGGACCGTGCAAACAGTGTGGCGGTCTACCCATCGTACCTGCAGATGAGAAAGTACCAGCTCATGGCTATCAACAACCGCCTTTCGGAAGCCGGCTTAAAAAAGCAGCGCAGGCTTGGCCACAGCATGGA
Organism: Haoranjiania flava; assembly: GCF_025631005.1. Taxonomy (NCBI): domain Bacteria; kingdom Pseudomonadati; phylum Bacteroidota; class Chitinophagia; order Chitinophagales; family Chitinophagaceae; genus Haoranjiania; species Haoranjiania flava. Next base: position 107,112 of record NZ_JAOTPL010000003.1, on the reverse strand, counting down.
GTTTGAACACATCAAAGAATATGTTACCGGTGATGATTACCGCACGGTAAACTGGAAAGCTACGGCCAGGCGCGGCAGCCTGATGGTAAACAATTATGTAGAAGAAAAGAGCCAGCCCGTGTACTGCGTGATTGATAAGGGCAGGCTGATGGAAATGCCTTTTGATGGCTTAAGCCTGCTGGATTACTCCATCAATGCATCGCTGGTATTGAGCAGCATTGCTGTGCAGAAAGAAGACAAAGCCGGCATTATTACTTTCTCCGACAGGATGGGTACACTGTTGCCGGCAGACAAGCGTGCCTACCAGATGCAAAAAATTCAGGAAGTGTTGTACCGCCAGAAAACAAGATACCTGGAAAGTGATTTTGAAAAACTGTATATTACTATACGCAATAAGATCAGCCAGCGAAGCCTGATAGTATTATTCACCAACTTTGCTTCCCTGAACGGCATGCAAAGACAAAAAGCCTATCTCAAAAAAATTGCAGAGCGGCATTTGCTGGTAGTGGTATTTTTTCAAAATACAGAAATGAAAAAAGCATTGGAGAAGGAAGCCGCAAACCTGAAAGACATTTATATACAAACCATCGTAGAGCAGTTTGAGTTTGAAAAAAAACTAATCGTGCAGGAATTAAAACAGGAAGGTATATTTACCATACTTACACCGCCGCAGAACCTGACCGTGCAGGTGCTGAACAAATACCTGGAAATCAAAGCCAGGCAGTTGTTGTAATATCTTCAAACCTCATTGCCACCTTTAGTTATTTTCTTTGAGCCACAGCAAGGCATGCTGCAGAAGATTTGGCGGCGAGGGCTTTTCTGGGTTTTGCTTTTGAAGAAATTCATTAAAAAAATACTTTGCTCTTGCTTTATCTGCCGCCTTGGTTCGTGCGTACATCATACCATTCCAGAAAAGGCTTACAGGATTATGAAATAAATAATAGGCAGTATCCCTGTAACTTTTTGCCAGCTCAAATTTGCTTGTATGCTCAGCATATTTGGCAATCTGCAGCCAATAAGATTCTACATTAGGCGATAACCCAAACTCTATAGCCCTTTGAATAAAATACCTGCTGGAATCGAAATTTAATTTTTCTCCATAAGCTATACCGAGAAAATAAAACACCTTTTCGTTTAGTATACGCTTATCAAGCAAGCTGTTAGCAAGCACAATTGCTGAATCGGTTTTATTAGAATAAATATACGCTTTTATAATAAGGGCATTGGTATTAACCAGAGAACCGATCTTACCAAAATATTTACCGGAAAGTTTTGTAATGGTGTCATACCGGCTTCTTGTATCTGCTACTTTTATCATCTTATCTATGATCTCTGTATTCATAGAGTCCACGGCAAAGTAGGCATACAATATATCTTCGCATGCATCATATTGTTCTGTTTTGATAAGGTAGTCTGCATAGCTTGCTACAACAGCAGGAATCTTTTTGCCATTGTTGTACGCTTTTTCCAGGTACACTTTTCCTGAATCAATATCATCCTGCGCCAGGTAGATGTTGCCTAATTCCCTGTAGAGTAAAGCATTGTTTGCCAAGGTGTCTGCCAGTCTGCGTAAATACGGTATGGCGTTTACATAAGCGTTTTGCAGTTCATAGATATTTGCCATAAACCTGTTCGCTGTTATATCATAAGGGTTTTTCTTCAGGGTGTTTTCCAGCAGCTTTGCGGCCCGGTTATAGTCTTTCATAAAGTAATAAGAGCGCGCCAGGTCATTTGCCAAACCTGCATCAGCAGTATCTTTCAGTATCTTCTCCAGATAGCCGGCTGCCTGATCATAGAGCTGATTATCCAGCCAGAAATATACTTTGTAGCGGGAAGTATCCTGGGCTTTCAACAGAGAGGGAACAAAAACAATGAGCAGGAATAATATTGTATAGTATTTTTTCAACATGATACAGTTTTATTTCAATTGCAATATAAACTAAGTTTTTAATTTGACAATTAATTTTTTAATTTTTATGCTGTACCTATTGTAAAAGATTTATAAGAATTTGATTTTTGTTTTTCAGAGCAGGTAAATATTCCGAAATTTACACCTCAATTTTTAGACATGATTTTACAAAGAAGAAACAGGATTCTGAGGCGCAATGCCGCTATCAGGAGCCTGGTAGCAGAAACAACTCTAACAGCCAACGATTTTATTCTACCCGTTTTTATTGATGAAGGAAAAGATGTGGAGATTGAAATCCCTTCCATGCCAGGCATTTACAGGAGGTCGCTTGATAAAACCGTAGCCGAAGTGAAAGATTGCCGGAACCTCGGCATTAAAAGTGTACTGCTGTTTGTAAAATGTGATGATCAGCTGAAAGACAATACCGGCAGGGAAAGCTGGAACAAAGATGGGCTGATGCAGCAAAGCATCAGGGCTATAAAAGATGCAGTGCCTGAAATGGTAGTGATGACCGACGTAGCGCTGGATCCTTATTCTGAATATGGCCACGACGGCATTGTAAAAAATGGCGAAATTGTAAACGACGAAACCGTGGAGGCCCTTACAAGAATGAGCCTCTCTCATGCAGAAGCAGGCGCAGACTTTATTGCACCCAGCGATATGATGGACGGCCGGATCGGCGCATTACGTATGGCGCTGGAAGAAAACAATTACAGCCACGTAGGCATTATGTCTTACAGCGCTAAATATGCCAGTTGCTTTTACGGCCCCTTCCGCGATGCGCTCGACAGTGCACCGGGTTTTGGCGATAAAAAAACTTACCAGATGAATCCGGCCAACAGGCTCGAGGCCATCAATGAAATGCTGCAGGACGAAGACCAGGGCGCTGATATTGTGATGGTAAAGCCTGCCATGGCTTACCTCGATATTATCCGTGAAATACGCGAAAACACTACGCTTCCCGTAAGCGCCTACCACGTGAGCGGAGAATATGCCATGATAAAAGCTGCCGCAAAGATGGGCTGGCTCAATGAAGAAAAAGCTGTACTGGAAAGTTTACTGTCCATCAAAAGAGCGGGAGCAGGCCTCATTGCCACTTACTTTGCCAAATATGCAGCAAGGTTGCTGCAGGAATAAGGCAACGCTTATTTTTCCTTACTTTCCCTCTCTATTTCGTGCATCACAGATGGCGGAAGCTGCAGGGATGGCTTCTCTGTAATGATGGTATTATCACCACGTTTAGAAATGATCACGGTAATATTGTCATTGGGAATATCGAAGAAAATATTTGTTTTATAAATGTTGCAGCGCCGTGTTTTGCATGCGCTTACATTATAAATGTTTCCTTCCTTTACTTCAAAAGGCTCTTCCACTATCCAGTTTTCCTGCAGGTTTGCCATCTCGGTCTTGCCAAGCAGCGTTTCAAGCCTGTTCCTGATTACAGCGAATTTAAATAGCTGCACATCGCTGGCCTTCTTACCTATAAACCCTTTCAGGAAGCCCATTTGCTGTTTAGTGCTGTCGAATGCAGCCGAGGGTGTGTCTGTCATTTCATAGCTGCCGATAATAGATGCCTTGCCGATACAGAATTTAGCAAGCACATCTTTATCCCTGAACCTTGTGGAGAAAACATCTAACGTTCTTCTTTGTTTCTGCGGAAGCATAGCTATGTACATCTGGGCCGTATCTATACCGGTGGTGATGTAGGTAAAAAGCGTATCGTTGCGTGTAACTGCTTTGGTGGTGAGTGAACAGCTATCCTTCCCGCCGGACATCACGGTAATGAAGTTGAGTAAATACCGGCCTTCCACGCTGTCTTTTCTTATTTCCAGTTTTATCCTGAGCCCTTCTGGGGTAGTCTCTGTAATGCTGGGGTTAAAATATTCTCCTACAAAATCAACCGGGCCTTTCGCTTTCGGGGGCAATGTATCGGTAACCACTTCGTCAGTTGAAGGTACATCGTTGTCTCCGCAACTTGTGAAGTATAGAGCCATAAGCATTATCAGGCAAAGCTGTTTCATTTTATTTATCTGTTTAACCGGCCGTATGGAACAGATCGCGCGTAGCGAGTACACTTTGTACGATTATTCCTGCGACACTATTTTTCTCCGGCAGTTTTGAAGAAATAGTTTACTAAATCCGTTGTTCTTCGGAATAGGCTAAAATAATAAATTAATCATATACCTCAATACATTTTACCCGTCTTTTTTTCCAACTCTATTACCCGGCAGTTTTTTACCTGCCTGGCGTCGATTTCAAACTTCACCAGCGTCTGCACTTTATGCCATCCCTGTATGCCGCATGCACCGGGATTTATGTGCAGGCATTGCAACTTATCGTCGTACATGATTTTTAGTATGTGCGAGTGGCCGCTGATAAAAAGCAAGGGCCTTTCGCGGATAATGGTTTCTTTAACGCCCTGCGCATATTTGTTGGGATATCCTCCGATATGCTTCATGTAAACTTTTACCTCCTCACACATAAAAATATTTTCCAGCGGGAACTCAGTGCAAATTTTCGGGTTGTCTATATTGCCACACACGCCTCGCAAGGGCTTGAAGTCTTTCAGGGCATCTATCAGCCCCGGGCTGCCGAAATCGCCGGCATGCCACACCTCATCACAGTCTGCAAAATGCTTAAAAACACCGTCAGGCAAAAAGCTATGCGTATCCGATAATAAGCCAATAATTTTCATCAAACGAAGCTACGCAATCTGAATAGTAAAGTGGAAGGTGGAGAGAGAAAAGTGGAGAGAGGAATGTGAAATGTAGGGAGTGAGAGGTGAGAGGAGGAGTAAATAGTGAGAAGTTAAGCGTGAATCGTGATTAATAATTTATGATTTGTGAGAATTTGCAACCTTAATTTGAAATCTGAAATCTGTAATCGCAATTCCTCTAAAGAAAGCCTGCCTTTTTGGCGCAACTAATTTTTTTGCATAAAATTTGAGTTGTAAGTTTGAATATATTAAAAATGAAGCCTGCCTTCATCACAAGATAAAAAAACAATCATATGGATTTAGGAAAAGAATTTGAAAAATATGCAGTGAAAGAACGCCGCATCAGCAGCGCTACCCTGCATAACTATGGATATAATTTCACCAACCTTACACCGTACATTATTGAGGAACGTCCGCTGAACGTGGCGTCAATGGATGTTTTCAGCCGCCTGATGATGGACCGCATCATCTTCATGGGAGAAGCGGTGAACGATTATGTAGCCAATATTGTTACTGCGCAGTTATTGTTTTTAGACAGTACTGACAGAACACGCGATATTCAGATGTACATCAACAGCCCCGGCGGCAGCATCTATGCAGGCCTGGGCATTTATGATACTATGCAGTTTGTAAGCCCGGATGTGGCCACCATCTGTACCGGCATGGCAGCCAGCATGGGCGCGGTGCTGATGGCAGCCGGCGTAAAAGGCAAACGCAGCGCACTGAAACACAGCCGCATCATGATACACCAGCCGAGCGGCGCCATCGGCGGCCAGGCATCAGATATACAGATACGCGCACAGGAAATCAAAAAGCTGCGCAATGAACTGGATGAGATTATCTCCTTCCACAGCGGACAAGACGTGGCAACCGTGGCTAAAGACCGCGACCGCGACTTCTGGATGACGGCGCAGGAAGCTAAAGAGTACGGGTTGATAGACGAAGTGCTGGTAAGCAACCCGAGGAAATCTCAAGAGTAGAAGAAAGAATTTAATGGATAATGGATAATGGAGAGTCAAGAGTGGGGAGGAGAATGTGAAATGTAAGAAGTGAGCATGGTAAATGGTAAATGGTAAATAGAGCGAGGGGAATTATCCGTTTATACGCTGTAATCTGTAATTTATAATCTGCAATTTGTAATTTTAAAAAAATAAAAATGAACCTGTTATATAAAAACCCGTTTCTGAGTGAAGGCGATGACGACGACAATGAAGACAATCCCGATGAAATGGAAAGCAATGTAAAACCCGATCCGCAATCTTCCTTTATCTTAAAAAAGCAGGAAGAACTTTTCCTTAAGAAAAGAGATGTGTACCTTTGGGGCCCGGTAGATGATAAATCTGCCAGGGAAATTGTAGCTAAATTGCTCCTGCTTGATGCGGACAGGCCCGGCGAAGAAATAAAGTTTTTCATCAACAGCCCGGGAGGCATAGTTACCAGCGGCATGGTCATCTACGATACCATTAAAATGCTGCAATCGCCTGTAAGCACCATCTGCATGGGACTGGCTGCCAGCATGGGCTCCATCTTACTCAGCGCCGGCGAGAAAGGAAAAAGGTATATTTTTCCTCATGGCGAAGTAATGATACACCAGCCGAGCATTGGCGGTTATTTCCAGGCAACCTCTGCCGATATTGAAATTCAGGCAGAACAAATAGAAAAGACCAAGCAATTGAGCGCAAGGATATTGGCGGAAAATTGCGGCAAGCCGGTAGAACAGATACTGAAAGATTTCGACAGGGACTTCTGGCTTGATGCAGAGCACGCGATCAGCTACGGCATCGTAGACGCCGTGCTCGAAAAATTATAAAATAAAAAATGGCAACGAAAAAAAATATTTCCTGCTCCTTTTGCGGAAGGCCGCGCGCAGAAGTAAAAATACTTATTTCAGGCATGGACAATGCCCATATCTGCGAGAACTGCGTGGAGAATGCATCGGAGATCATTACCCAGGAACTGGAACTCAACAATAAATTAAAAAAATCTTCTTTAAAGCTCACCATACAAAAACCGGTAGAAATAAAGAAATTCCTTGACCAGTATGTGATTGGCCAGGACGATGCTAAGAAAATACTTTCCGTGGCCGTCTACAATCACTACAAAAGAATATTGCACAAATCTACTGAAGATACCGATGAGGTTGAGATTGAGAAATCAAACATCATCATGGTGGGCGAGACAGGCACAGGAAAAACATTGCTGGCAAAAACCATTGCACGCTTACTGAACGTGCCCTTTGCCATTGCAGACGCTACCGTGTTTACAGAAGCCGGATATGTGGGCGAAGATGTGGAGAGTATGCTTACCCGCTTATTGCAGGCATGTGATTATGATGAGCAGGCAGCCGAGCGCGGCATCGTTTTCGTAGATGAAATTGATAAGATTGCACGGAAGAACGACAACCCGTCTATCACCCGCGATGTAAGCGGCGAAGGCGTGCAGCAGGGGTTGCTAAAAATGCTGGAAGGCACCGATGTGCTGGTACCTCCGCAGGGAGGCAGGAAGCATCCCGAGCAAAAAATGATCAAGATGAACACACGCAACATTCTCTTTGTTTGCGGCGGCGCCTTCGATGGCATCGAGAAAATTATTGCAAGAAGAATTAATACCAACGCTATAGGTTTTGGCGTAAACAAAGAACAACAGGAGCAACAAAAGAAAAACCTGCTGCAATTTGTAAACCCTACCGACCTGAAATCCTATGGCCTCATACCTGAATTGCTGGGCCGATTACCGGTAGTAACACACTTGGACCCGCTCGACAGGAACGTCCTGCGCCGCATCATCACCGAGCCAAAAAACAGCCTGATAAAACAATACACCAAATTGTTTGAGATGGAAGGCATTAAGCTTACCGTAGAAGATGAAGCCTTGGATTTCATGGTAGAGAAGGCGCTGGAATTTAAACTGGGCGCACGCGGCCTCAGAAGCATTGTAGAGTATACGCTCAACGATGCCATGTTTGACCTGCCCGGTACGGATACCAAAGATTTCCACGTAACTTACGACTATGCCAGGCAGCAGTTTGAAAAAAGCAAGCTCGGCATGTTGGGCGCGGCATAAGCCATATAAATACGTATTATCCTGCGAAGCGCATCCCTGCTTCGCATTTTTTATGTATTGACTTTGGGCAGCGTGCTGTAGTTTGATAAAGCTTAATGCCGGACAGCATCTCCGTTACCCTACTCAAAAAAGCATGGGATTGCCATGCTTTTCTTTTTAATCATAACTATCCGGATGACAAGCAACCGAAAATATGTATCCGGGCCCATTATTAAAAACCACAATCATCCAAGCCTGGCGTAAGTTTGCCGGCCCATCTCTTGTTTCATATGAAATCTATAGTACCATTGTTAAACTTTTATATCTTAATAGTTGCTTCCTTAGTAGCCCGGATTCTGTTTAAGAGCAGGATTTACGGCGATTTGCTGACTTGGGAAGGCATAAACCAACTCTTTCGGCTTGCCCGACTCTGGCTTAGTCTCCCAGCTGCCCAAAAATTTATTGTATCTGATAAGGTCTTGTCTTCTCCAACCTTCCCAGTACAATTCGCGTCCTCTTTCGTCTAATAAATTGTCTAAGGTAAGAGATAGCAATGCTGCAGCACCCCTGTTATTTCTAATACCATTCACAATAGCCAATGCCTCGGCAGCGGTACCCGCACCGCCCCTAAGGATAGCTTCTGCTTTCATCAGTAATACATCAGCATAGCGGTATATCACCCAATCATTATTTTTTTGACCTGCTTTTGAAGCATAATCATATGCATATTTCAAAACTCTAATACCTGCCGTTTCTAAAGTGCTTCCAGATGTTCTCAAAGTAATTTCCGGAGTGAAACTAAGGGTTTGCGTTGACGGGTTTCTGGCCATAAGCGGCGCTCCTGTTGTTAAGTTGTATTGCTGTCCGACTAAAAAACCGACTGTCTTATTTTTCGCAGGATTTGGTTTATCGAAGCCTGTATAACGGTAGTCAAAGCCAAGCCTTTCGTCGCCGGCACTGAATTTATTGTAGAAGGCGCTTAAAGTGGCCCAACCATTCCAGCCTCCGGGATTCATATTGTAATGCGCAATTGTGTTGTAGGTATTTCCCACACTTCCTCCCCGTACACCTTCTTTATTATAGAGTGTAAAGATATTTTCGGTAGATTTTTCGTCGTTGTCTGGGGCAAAGTTATCAAAATACTTTCCCGGCAGAGAGATGGTGTATCCGGTAATTTGGTTTGCTAATTCAATCACTTTGTTCATGTCATCCGGTAGAAAACTTGGAGACTCACGGTTTAAAAAAGCTCCCCGGTTCAAGTATACTTTCATCAAAAGCACTCTTGCAGCGTTTTGACTTGCTACAAATGCAGGGACGCCTGATGGCAGGTCAGGCATTATCTCGTTCACTTCTTTTATTATAAAATCCAAGCCCTCTTTAGCCTCTAAGATTATAGGATCTAGTTTGAAGTTTATAAGGTCTTCGCGGTAAATAGCCTTTCCCCAAAGGTCCACCATATCAAAGAGTGCTAATGCACGAATAAATCTTGCTTCCGCTGCCTGCTGCTTTGTTGGATTGTTTCTTAAAACGTTGGATGATTGGAATACTGCTGCTCCAAAAGAATTAAAACAACCACTTAAATAATCATTATCTGCATTCCACGTATGCAGATGTATTGCGCGGTGTCTTCCGTTATCGTCCCAATCGCCACCTCTTGTTGGCGCAATAGCTTCATCTGATGAAAGCTCTTGCAAACACCAGCGGCTTCCCTGCTGATAGGGGCTGTTCAACATATTGTATGCTGTCACTAATAATTCTGCTGCAGCAATATCATCGCCTTCTTCCAGGTTGCTTCGAAACTTTTCATTGAGTTTGGTGCATGAAAAAAATAAAAGAAAAATCAGCAAATAGCTATATAAGTTTATATATTTCATAAATTCAGTCTTTATCGGTTAAAGAGAAAAATTAATTCCAAGTAAAAAAGTTCTTGCTGAAGGGTATGGAATGTATTCTATACCCAAAGATGGAATACCATTTGTTTCACCATTCGTATTAACTTCAGGATCAAAACCACGGTATTTGGTGAAAACCAACAGGTTTTGGCCTGTAAGCGATATGCTTAAATTCTTAATAGCTCCGTTAGCAATATTACCAACATTATAGCTGAGCGTAGCATTTGCCAGTTTTAAGTAATCGCCTTTTTCCAAATAACGCGTTGATGGCGCAGCCGAATTAGAGGTAGACTCTTTTAGTTCGGGTTTAAAGTAAACGGGAGATATATTTTTGCCAGAGAGATTGTTGATGCCTAGTACCGTCGCTAAAGTGTTATTGAATAAATAATGCCCGAATGCACCATTCATGTTAATCTGCGCAGCAAATTTTTTATACGAAGCCTGTGTTGAAATACCCAGCAATGTTTTGGGATTGGGGCTATGAATGTAGAATTTATTTTGCGCAGGATCAACATCCGAACCTGAATGGCCGTCTTTACTCAGATACATGCTTCTTCCGTTTGCAGGATCTATTCCTTCAAATATGGCGAGATACCAAACATTAAGCGGGTGCCCGGTAACCATACGCTGACCTACTACATTTGAAAACCCCTGGCCGCGCAGAACAGCTGTTTCATAAAACCCCGGCAACCCGGTTACGTTATTCTCAAGAAATGTAGCATTAGCTGCAAGGTTCCATCTCCATATATTGTTTCTGATTATATCTCCGCTAACAATTATCTCAAGGCCTTTGTTGACTACTTCACCATCAAGGTTCACCCAAATTTTGCCGGCAGGGGCGGGTTGTGCAATAGTCCTTTCAAATAAAGCATCTTTTGTTGTTTTATAAAAATAGTCAATTGAACCTGTGATCCTGTTATTTAACATCGCGAAATCAATACCTGCATTCAAGGTAGCAGATGTTTCCCATTTGAGATCGGGGTTTCCAAAATTTGTTTGTTCCTGGCTTTGCATCCCAAATACGTACCGGTTTCTGGAAGCTCCGGAAGGAAATTCGCTATTCCCGGTTTGTCCGTATCCCAAACGTAATTTCAGAATGTCCAGAAATGTTTCTCTGAGAAATTCTTCATTAGATATGTTCCAGGCGAAAGCTAAAGAAGGAAAATTTGCATATTTATTGTTTTCACCAAACTTTGTGGATCCATCTCTCCGTATTGTACCAGTTAATAGGTATTTGTCTTTGTAATTGAAACCCAAACGTAGAAAAACAGATTGCAATTCATTTACAGGCGACCGCTCTGAATTAATATTACGGTTTGAAGCCACCGAGTACCCCAGATAGTCATAGAAATCAATTCCCTTATTGGTAAAACCAGAGCCCAATTGGGAATTCCAGCGTGAATCATAACTTAAATATTCGTACCCGGCCACTGCATTCAGGTTCAAGTCATTTGTCAGATCTTTATTAACGTTTAAGGTATGTGTAATTTGCTGATCGGTATTGGTATTATTATTAATAAATGCCATTCCTTTCTCATTATGCGTAGGATTTATCTGCAACCTGTCGTACATGCCTGTACGCAGCCCCGTTTGCCGGGTTAAACTGTAAGCGAGGCGATACTGTAGCCAGTCAGTGATTTTATAGGATGGAGCTATATTAGCGATGATGGTGTTAACGTTAGTCTTATCTTTGAAAGCTTCCAAAGAAGTAAGAGGATTAATGATTGTAGGGCTAACCCAGGTAAGTTTCCCATTTTCATCTTTCAAAGTCCTGGTCGGGTTCCAGTTCAATGCCTGTGATACCACGTTACCTTCAAAACCTACTGCCACATCAATGGGAGCTACTCTTTCACGCGTTTGTGTAAAGAAGAGGTCCACATCCAGGCCCAGACGCTTGCTTTCAAGAAATTTAAAGCTTGAGCTTAAGTTTGCTGTTAGCTTGTTGAGCTCGCTGGTTTTGATAATGCCTTCCTGGTTCAAATAACCCAGGGATAACCGGTATCTGCCACGATCTGTGCCGCCGGTAATAGCTAAGCTGTGATTATGGATCATTGCGGTTCTTAATATTTCACTAAAAGCATCCACATCACTACCAAAATCTGCACTAGTTGTCTCACCGGGAGTATACGTTTTTAAAGCTTCTCTAAACTGTGAGGCTGACAATACTTCCGGCTTCCTTAGCAAATTGGATATTCCTACAGACGAATTAATATTAAACGTGGGTTCTCCACTTGCACCTCTTTTGGTGTTAATAATTACCACTCCATTTGCCCCGCGCGAGCCGTAAATAGCCGTAGCAGAGGCGTCTTTGAGAATATCTATGCTGGCGATATCATTGGGATTAAGATAGTCCAACGGATTTCCTCCGTCAGATCCAAATCCTCCAGAACCTCCAGGACGCGCTGACTTTCCGGATAAAGCTATACCATCAAGCACAAATAATGGATTATTACTGGCTCTTATTGAAGAGTTTCCACGTATGCGTACAGTAGTAGACCCCCCTGGCTGCCCTGTATTATTAATAACCATTACACCAGGTGTTTTACCCTGGATAAGCTGGTCCGGAGCCACGTTTATGCCTTGATTAAAGTCTTTGGACTGCAATGTTACAATAGAGCCTGTAACATCTTTCTTTCGTACAGTTCCGTATCCCACAACTACCACATCTCCCAGGCTTTCATCATCTGCTTTCAAGCTTACAATAATGGTGTTGGGAGCATTTGCTTTCAAGGTATAGCCGGAAATACTTCTTTTTTCGTAGCCGACTGCACTGAAGTCAAAATTATACTGGCCGTCAACAGGCAGGTTACTGATGGTGAAATTTCCGGCCGAATCTGCAATAGCCTGGTACGTTTTCTGTGTATTGATGTTTTTTGCAGATACGGTGACAAAACCCACAGGGTTGCCTGTTCCATCGGAGATCATACCTTTAACCGTTGCATTTCTTTCCTGTGCAAATAAGCCGGCGGTACTGGTTAATAATACTACATACAGTATTATAAAATGCAGGTATTTTTTTAGCATATTTATTAACTTAAATTTATGTGAATATGGTATAAAACGTACGTAAGTAAGCTTATCCCCTAATCAATTGGCAACTTATCTGTAAATAATATATTTATTGGCATCTATATTACTGATTACGAACCCGTTAAGCTTGGTAATATTTTTCAGGATTTTTTCAATGGGTAACCTGAATCTACAAATATGTGGTCGCCTTTTGGGTATTCTTGTATTCTCTGGCAACAACACTTTTTCTGGGCTTTACAGGAGGCATCGTGGTATTGTTCACAGATTTCAATCCATCGTCCAGCCGCAAAAATGCCTGTTGTACCCAGTAAACCGTTGCAAGGGCCGGCGGAACCTGGCTAGAATATATAGCAAAGCGTTTGCCTTCAAATATTCCAGAATGTCCTGCTGAAAAAATCCGCTGTCAAACGTAGGAGCCCTACCGTTTTTATTGCCTGTTTTGGACAGGGTGCCGTCCTGAAAAGATAGAAAATGTTTTGAAGACGAACTAGTGCCACTTCGCAGCCATATGTTGTCAACACTACATACACGTCATTGATAAGCAATGAGCGGGTGTCAGAAGGCGACGCACCTTGCTGATTTCCGGCACTGGGTAGTCATTATAGAATTAAAATCCAGCACAATTCGGTCAAATTGCCTTTCTCCATCAACCAGCAATAGAATGTTGGCAGCGGCCATTTGATCGGACTGCATAAACTTGCCAAAAAACCGTTTGTAAGCATCCTGCTTTTGATTTATTTCTTTCCCATATCCTTGTACATGAGGAACAAGTGGGCAGCCGACCAGCTGAAATGTGATGCTTTAAGCCGTTGGCCCGTATGAACATCATAATTTTCATGAATAGGGGCATCGCCATCCAGTCCCTTAAGGCGGCCGAATACCTGCCGGGTATAAGTATCTGCCTCCTGAGTATAGCCATACTTTCTCAGACCCGCTATGGCAAAGTAGACCTGATCAAGCCATATAGGACCTCTCCAGTAACCCCGTGAATTAAACTTAGGATTATCGGCCGCCGCAGTAGGGAAAGGTATATAGGTAGAAAACTTTTTAGGATCAAACATGATTTTTGCAACCCGTTCAGCCTGCTGTTTGTTCGCCAGCCCAGTCCAGAGCGGCGTCCATCCTTCGGGACCATACACCTCAATAAAATCTCCCTTTAACGTCTTATCGAAGAAATAGCCGTGCCGGTTGCTAAAGAAGTATTTTTGCAGTACTGCTTTCCGGTCGATTTCCTTAAAAGGAACAGACAGCACTTTGGCGAACTTCTTCAGCAGTTCATACTCAAGATGCAGGTAGGCGTTTAAATCCACCGACTCCTGATCCATACTCCATGCATTCGGGCTATTTTTAAGCATCATCGTTCTGTCAAAGCGAATGGCATTATCCATCCCGCTTTCCCATTTAGCAGCTTCCAGCGTGCCGTCGGTAGCGCCATATTCACAAATGCCGTTTTTGTCATGATCGCGATAGGTATACCACCATTGATAGTACTTCAGCAGTTTAGGGTACATCTCCTTCAGGAACGCTTTGTCGCCGTCTGCTTTATAGATAGCGTCCACGGCCCACGCTGCCAGAGGAGGCTTTGAGTCGCGGTAGTTGTTTTCGGCAGAATCCGTATAGATACAATCGGCAATCATGCCCGTCTCATCCTGATAGTCAAACATCGTGCGCATCTGATCTTTTGCAAGCTTATTATCGATAGACGACAAGGCAACCGCATGTTTCCAGGAGTCCCAGGCCCAGAAGCCTACAAAATAGTCCATTGCATGCGAGGGTACCAGGCCCGCATGATACAGGGCGCCTTTAGGACTACGCCAATTGCTGATAAGCGTCATGATGCTTTTCACCATTACTTTATTGTTTTTCAGAGGCATATCGCTGCGCAGGTTGGCACGGATGTAGCCATTCCACCTGTTGCTGTTAGCATCGAATTTTTCATTAGCCCTCTTAAGTATCCCTGCAGCTTCAGCCTTACGCCGGGAATGCTCCTCACTGCTGTTGAAATAAGAAACAACAACATTTAACTGTCTGACACAGTTTTTTGAGCTAGCCGTATACGCCTTGCCGCTCACATCCAGACTTACATTTCCAGGGAAACTAAGCATGATGATCTCTCCCTTTTTTAAGGTTGACAGTAGAGAGTTACCCTGCCTGGTCCATACCATCGGTCCAGACAGACTTCCTTCAAGTTTGAAGTATACGTCTTTTGCCGAACTACATTTAAGCAAAGCATGATTGGCGGTTATGAATACAAGCGCCTGGTCAAGCTTTTCCAGGCCAGACGAGGATTTCATTAGCAGCTTGCCTGGATAATAAATCGCTGTATCCGGCTTATAAACAAGCTCCTGCCTGTTTTTGTTCAGAGCCGATAGCTTAAATACAGATTCGCTTACCCAGGTACGGTTGTCAAGGTCAAAAGGGCCGCAGAATCCGTTATAAGAAGCTCCCCTGGCCGGTATGGTAAAGCCCATCCATGAGCCCATATCCGTAAACATGCCCTGCCCCTGCAGCCTTCCCGAATTTGGCGTGTAGACCACATTCAGCAAATTGGGATAGTCCATCCTGTAATCTTTCTTCCCCTGCGCAGGGTTCTGCCCCGCCTTGCACGACTGTAAGAGTGCAGTTGTACCAAGCAGGAAGGCCACTGTCAGGCCAAGTTTTTTCGATTTGCTTATAGTTGCTGGCAGCATTAAAATTTCTTGTTTAAATCGGCCGCACTAATACCCTTTCCAAAAGGAATGATAGTAAAGCCATAGGTCATATCAACCGGTGTAATTGTATATTCAGGATGCGTTTGGGCGCCCCAGGTATTATCTCCGCCAACACCCATTTGCAGGTAATCAATGTTAAGCCACACCATATCCTGCTTCTGTATACTGCCTCCATGCTTGCGTTGTATCTTAAACGGGACGTACATAAGCTCCGACATCGGAAAATTCCAGGCGCTGATGTTTAGGGGTTGCTTACCCTTTACCAATATACCTTCGCCCCTGGCATTTGCCAGTTTAAACCAGCGCACGTCCGACTTATTACCCGTTTCCTGAGGCCGCACATAAGGGTGAAACTGGCTCCATACATCGCTTTTGTACAAGTCAACCAAAGCCGAACTCTTTCTGTCCCAATAGTTTTCGTGAGGTCCCCTTCCAAACCACTGCATCTGGTCGTACTCCCCTTTAAGCACCATGTGCATGCCTACTTTGGGTATTTCCGGAAGCGGCTTGCTGCCGGTGAGTAGCTTATAATTCACATCGATCACTCCCTGAGCATCAATTGAAAAGTCCATATGTACTTTTGCATCCTGTTTAGCAAGGTCATACACCACATTCACCAACATTTGATTGCCGCTTTTCGCATGAGTGATGCGTTCAAGTGTCATATCCTGCGTTGCATCTCTCCACGTTGCACAGCGCTGCTGCAACCCGTTTGATACATCATTATCCGTCAGAGGCCGCCAGAAATTAGGCACTAAGCCTTCTTTTAACAGCTCGTTGCCTCCCTGTTTCATAGAAAACAGCTGCCCGTTCTTTTTAGAAAAAGCGACTTCAAAGCTATTTCCCGATATCACAATCCTTTCCTTGTGATCACGTACGTTTAAAGGCCCTTGAGCCGGCTTTCTTGCCATAAGCAATTTTTCCACCGGCAGTAAAAACTGTTCATAAGCCTGCAGATGTCCAGCCGGGATGAGCGGATGATTACCCTTGTAATAAGCATTAATATGTAAAAAATACTCCCTGCCAGGAGCAGGAGTCAGCGAAGGCAGGTCCAGTATAACCTCGCGCGACTGATGTGCTTTTAACCCTTTTATGGAAAACGGCTTTTTACGCAAAACTTCACCGTCGGCCTTAATCTGCCATTCAAAATCGTAGTCGTCCAGACTACTGAAATCAAAACGATTGGTTACACGGATCTTCCTGTCAGACAAGGAAACCGGCTCAAAATGCACAGGTTGGTACACTTTTTTTACCTCCCATATATGCGGATGCAGTGAGCGATTCGCTGAAACCAGTCCGTTTGCACAAAAATTCGAGTCGTTGGGCACACCCACATAGCCCATATCGCCTCCATAAGCCCATATGTCATTGTTCTTTTCATCTTTTATCAGGAAAGTCTGGTCTACCCAGTCCCATATAAAGCCGCCCTGAAGTTGATCATACTTCCATATAAGGTCCCAGTAGTCATTCAGGTTGCCTACGCTGTTGCCCATGGCATGTGCATATTCGCAAAGGATGAGAGGCTTCGGCTGACGCTGGTTCACATGCTCTCGCAAATGATATACCCGGGCATACATGGGGCAGTAAATGTCTGAAATACCCGTTCTGCGCGCACCCTCATATTGAACAGGGCGTGAAGAATCATACTTTTTAAGCCAGTGGTACAACGTTTCAAAGTGCTTTCCATAGCCAGATTCATTGCCAAGTGACCAGGTAACAACCGAGGTGTAATTCCTGTCGCGCACGGCCATGCGCTCCACGCGTTCCTGAAAAGGTACTATCCAGTCGGGATGATTGGCCAGCGTTTCCATTTTGGTTGATTCCATTCCATGCGATTCAAGGTTGGCCTCATCAACCAGGTAGAGGCCATATTCATCACACAGTTCATACCAGTCTTCAATATTCGGATAGTGGCTGCAGCGCACCGCATTGATATTGAACTGCTTCATCAGTTTAATATCCTGGATCATGCTTTCCTTTGTAATGCTTCGTCCGGTAAGCGGATTGAACTCATGCCGGTTTACACCCTTTATTTTAACCGGCACGCCATTGATTAAAAACAATCCGTTCTTCATTTCAATGCTTCTGAAGCCAAAGCGATGAGAGAAGGCTTCCGTTACCCGGGCATTCTTATCCAGCGTGCTTACAGTAAGTGTATATAAATGAGGCGACTCAGCTGTCCAAGATTTTACATTGCTGAATGAGCTTTCCATATCAAAAGCCATATCTGCCTTTCCTTTCAGTTGCCGGGTATTTGTATAAATAAGTTCGTCTCCGTCAGAAACTTCCACTTTAACCGAAGAGCCTTCAAAAGAAGGCCCCTTTTTCATTTTAATGGCCAGTTTAAAAAGCCCGTCTTTATAGCCATTGTTCAGCTCCGCTTTAAGACCAAAGTCTTCAACCCGCGTTTTAGGGCGGGCAATCAGCGCAACATTGCGTTCAATGCCGCTAAACTTCCAGTAGTCCTGTCCTTCCAGGTAAGAGCCATCGCTGTAGCGGTATACTTCAACAGACACGTCATTTAAGCCGGGTCTCAAATGTTTGCTTATATCGAAATCTGCCGGAAGCCTGCTGTCTTCACTATAGCCTACATACGCTCCGTTCACCCAGCAGTAAAAGGCCGATTCAACCCCGCTGAACCGTAAGATGACGTCCATTCCTTTCCAGTCGGCAGGAACAGTGAAGGTACGCTTGTACGAGCCTACCGGATTATAATCCTTAGGTACATGAGGAGGGTTAGGAGGGAAGGGATAGGATACATCCGTATAGATCGGTGCATCAAAGCCCTGTAGCTCCCAGCTTCCGGGTACAATGATCTTGCTCCAGGCTTCCATTTTAAAGTCTTTTTTGTAAAACTCGGCCGGGCGCGATGCAGGATTTTTGGCATAATGAAAGTTCCACGTTCCGTTCAGCAGCAGCTCCCTGCTATTTTCCTGCAGCCTTTTCATAGCGGCTTCTTTAGCGGCATACGGTTTGAAAAAGGCATGCATGGGCAAGCGGTTTACCTGGTTTACCAGAGCATTTTCCCACTCCTTAGGCTTTTCCTGTGCATACACAAGCTGCGTCAGGATAGACAGCCATATAATAATGTTCAATTTTTTCATTCCTAATCAATTATAAATAGCAAAAAAAAGTAACCAGAAAAGGCACCAGCAGGTCCAATGTTATGCCATGAAAAATAGCTA
Source organism: Haoranjiania flava (assembly GCF_025631005.1). Taxonomy (NCBI): domain Bacteria; kingdom Pseudomonadati; phylum Bacteroidota; class Chitinophagia; order Chitinophagales; family Chitinophagaceae; genus Haoranjiania; species Haoranjiania flava. Next base: position 88,627 of record NZ_JAOTPL010000003.1, on the reverse strand, counting down.
TGATCACAAATTCCGAACCCGAATACCTGCTAATTACAGGCAGCGTAGTATCCATAGTGGTAGCGCCTCCGGAACATACAGGAGCCAGTTTTCCAAAACAGGCAACCAGCAAAGGTGCAGCAAGCAAGGTGAAGAGCTCCCGTATAATGTTAGAAACCAAGGCAATGGTACCCAGTTCGGCACCTTTATACTGGGTGATGAAAATGCTTGACAGGGAATAATAGCCAAAGCCCGATCCCACAGCCATGCATTCAAATATAGTCCACCTGGGAATAAGAAGTCCCGTCAGTGCCGACCCGATCAGCGTACCGGCAAGGGTTGCCAGCGGCACCAGCATGATCCTGAATTTATTGATCTTCAGCGAAGCCAGTGTTTGGCTGTCATAACCAATATTGATACCTACGAGAAACATTAGCACATACAAAACGTACACACTAAAGTCGTTTTGCAAGATCACTTCAGGCAAGATGCCCGTGTAGCCTGCCAGGGCTCCGGCAATAAAAAACGAAAGTATAATCAGGCTTCCTTTCATGCTGTATATAAAAAAAGTGCAATTAATTTATTCATGTTCCTTCGTGTTTTCCGTTTTTGTGCTCTTTCCCTTTATAAAGACTTTAGCATAGAGCCACCAGCTAAGCAGTACGCTGCCTGCAATAGCGCCTATGGTTATAATAAGGGCCTGGAGCCCGATGGTATCAAGATTGTTAACAATTTTTTCATTTGTGCCTACAGAAATCCCCAAAAAGAAAAGCAAGATGAAAATAAAACACGAAATAAGCTTACCTATAAACTTAATATCAGGAAAACGCCTCAGGAAATATCCTGAGGCAATTCCGATTAGCATAATAATAAATACAGTGAACATACAATAAGGGCCTTAAATCAATTTTTTAGCGTGAAGTTATTAAAACATTAATTAATCTGGTCATTTGATTTTACTTCCAGCAGCGGCACCGGATAGAAGTTATTTTTCTCGGGATTAAAGCCCGTGCGCCCAACAGCGGCCAGCGCCTGTTTGGTCTTGCCCCAGCGTCTCAGATCGTAAAAGCGCGTATTTTCAAGTGCAAACTCCAGTATACGTTCATGTTCTATCTGCTGCCTTACAGCCCCGGCGCTCGAAGAAGCAGCGATGGAAGGCATGTCTGCCCGTGCCCGAACCTGATTGATCAGCGGAACAGCTTCAGCAGTTTTACCCTGTTCGTTCAGTGTTTCGGCCAGCAAAAGCAGGACGTCGGCATAGCGCATCAGTGGAATGTTAATAGCAGTCCTTGATTTTTCCATATCAGCCCAGGTGGGCGGGAGAAACTTTCTGAACGAAGCCTTCTCAGAACCTTTTCCAAAAAAATCATCATAAGTAGATCCATACACGCGCCCGGCATTGTCATTAAAATAAGGATCGTTAAAGAACATAGTTTGATACATACGGGAATCATACATTCCTTTTGAAGATGTGCGGCCCTCCTTTTTAAATTCCTCTATAAGCATAGTGCTTGGAGCAATTTCATCCCATCCGCCTATCTCGCCGGTAGCTATCCACTTATGAAGCGCTGTACGGTATGATGCTCCATTGGATGTATTGTCTGTAAACTGGAGTTCAAAGATAGACTCCTCGCTGTTTTTGTTGGTACCGTCAAACATGGAAATAAAGTTAGGCACCAGCGAATAACCGCTTACGTTCTTAAACGCTGCTTCAGCTCTAGACAGGTAGTCGGCTTTCTTAGCCGGTTCTTCATAAGCCCTGGTAAGCAGACAGTAACCCAGATATGCGTAAGCAGCATTTTTATTGGCTCTTCCCTTACGCTCAGAAGGTTGTTTGGCCGGCAGGTTAGCAATGGCGTTTTCAAACTCCTTAACGATAAAGTCCCAAGCTTCAGTCCTCCCGGAAAGAGGTTTGCTTATTTGCGCCTCATCGGTAATGTATTCATTCCGTATAATGATTTTTTCCCAATTAAGAATCAGCTTCATATGGTAGTAGGCTCTCAGAAAATGCGCTTCGGCAAGTATCTGGCTACGAAGCGCCTGATCCATATTGATAGCAGGCACCTTAGTCAGCACCTGGTTGGCATACGAAATACCGGTATAGTGGTTTTGCCAGAAAGACGAGAACTGACTGTTGCCATTTGTATACGTAAAATTATACAGCTCTACCCAGTTGGGATAGTTAAGCGCATCAGTGCCGATGGCGCATATATCTTCCCGGTAAGCCTCTACAGGATATTTAACCTCGGCAAATTCCCAGATATCTGTAGCACCTTCCAGTTTCGAGTATACAGCTGCCAGGCCCGACTCCGCATCAGCCTGCGTGCGCCAGTAATTTTTGGATGTAAGCTTATCGGGTGCATCCAGGTTCAACTTATCATCGCATGCTGTAAACAGGCTGGCCGTAAACAGCAGAAATCCTATTATTAAGATATATTTTTTCATATCTGTTAAGTTTTTATAATCAAAGGCTTGTTTAGAAACTAAATTGAAGACCAACAACATACGAGCGGGTAAACGGAAAAATAAGCCTATCTACTCCTGTACTTAGTACGCCCGATGGTGCAAACTCCGGATCTATACCTTCATATTTTGTCCAAGTGAGCAGGTTTTCTCCGCTTATATAAATACGCAGCTGATCAGACTGTATCCTGGCAAGCGCCCATTTAGGCAAAGTATAGCCCAGCTGTATATGGCGCAGCCTTACAAAATCACCTTTCTCAAGAAATCGGTCCGACTCGCGGGTATTTCCGTTCGGATCCTGCAATACAGCCCGGGGTATTTTAGAGTTTCTGTTCTCAGGCGTCCAGGCATCAAGGGTAGAAGCCAGGAAGTTTGAGCCTGAGTTCATGCCTTCGTAAAAGTAGCGGTTACCATTATACAGCTTGTGTCCCCATCCGCTGCCGATCAGTGCCGAGAAGTCAAAGCCCTTATACGAAGCTCCCAGCTTAAGATTGGCCTCTATCTTAGGCATACCCGTACCACAATACTCTTTATCTTTATCGTCAATTACACCATCGCCATTTGTGTCCACAAAGCGCAGATCTCCTGGCTTTGCACTTTCCTGCAGCAGATCTCCATCCTTGTTTTTATGTGCTGCAACCTCCTGTTCGTTCTGGAAAATACCATCTGTTTTATACAGGAAGAAAGCGCCAATAGGATAGCCTACCCGCGTTTGATTGGGAAAGTGTTCGGTGCCGTATTTAAGCCCTACACCCATCAATACCTGATCTTCATTGGCCAGCGAAAGTATTTTATTGTTTAGCGTAGACAGGTTCATGCCCACATTATAGCGAAAATCACCGGCGTTCCTGGTATATTTAAGCTCAACCTCAAGTCCGCTGTTCCTTATTTGGCCAACGTTCAGGATTGGATCCTCTAGGCCAGAAGAAAGCGCAAGTTTTTTAGTGATCAGCAGGTCCTTGGTGGTATTATAATAATAATTTATTGTACCCGACAGCGCATTGTTAAGGAAGCCAAAATCCAAGCCCAAATTCTTTGAAGTAGTAGTTTCCCAGCGCAGTATCCTGTTTTCCAGCCCCATAGCTATGCTGCCCGGCCAAGGATTGCTTCCGCTTCCCTGTACATAGCCCATGAACAGACTATTGTACCGTGTAATCAGCGCCTGGTGGTCATAATAACCCAGCGCTACCTCATTGCCAAGCCGGCCCCAGCTCGCACGAAGTTTTAAATTAGATATTACTGTTTTTTCAGGAAAGAACGGCTCGTCATTGATCTTCCACCCAAGAGCCACAGAAGGGAAGTTACCGTAGCGGCTGTCCTCGCCAAATTTAGAAGAACCGTCCCGGCGAATGGTAAACTGAAGAAGGTAGCGGTCGTCATAAGAGTAATTCAAGCGGCCGAAGTAAGACATGCGGTTGTATTCGTACCTTGATCCGTCGGCCGAAAAAGTACCGCCATTACCGGCATCAATGGTCATAAAATAGGGGTCCAGAAAGCCTTCCGGCAATTCGTTGGTAACAAGTACTCCGTTCTTTACAGAATAAACCGTTTTTTTACCTTCAACACCCACCGAGTTCCAGTTAGACGATTGCAAGGTAAGCGAAGTTCCTGCCAGGGCATTCACCGAATGTTTGTGAAATTTGTTGGTATAATTAAGCAAGTTATCAATTACCTGCTCTTCCCAATAACTGCGACTTTCAGAGTAATAAGGGTACTCATAAGGATTCTTTACATCCGAAACAAAGGCAGGGCGGTGGTAGTAATACTGGTAATTATTGCCACGATAGGAATAGCTGGACTTAAAGGTAAGGCCCTTAATAATATCTACCCCTACCGATGCACTACCGGTAACATTCTGGCGCTTTGTCCAGCTACTTTTAAAGTGCTCATCGGCAACAACGTTCACGTTATTGGGGATACCGCCCCAGTTTGTAAGGCCAAAGCCGCCTTGCTGCTCAGAATCATAAACCGGTACCAGCGGCGAAAGCATATATACCTCCTTTAAGCTAAAGTTTGGCGACATGGTTTTGGAGCCTGTGAAAGACATATTTCCGTCTATGGTGAATATGTTCTTCTTAGTACTCACCTTGATGCGCGCATTTTGCTGCTTAAGTGTATTAGAAATTACTACTCCCTTTTCATCTGTAATATTAGCCGAAAGGGACATGCGGGTATCATTCTGACCTGCACTCACAGCCACACTCTGTGTGGTGGCAAAACCCGTTCTAAATACTTCGTCCTGCCAGTTGGTATTATGGATGCCGGGGTTGCTCAGATAGCCTGGCAGGCTTACCTTTTTGCTCTCATACTTATTGTACTCATCATACATGCGCTTATGAACGGTAAGATATCCCTGCGCGTCAAGCATATCCAGCCTTTTGGCAGTCTGAGTGCTGCTGGCATAGCTGTTGATATCAACCTGTACTTTTCCGCCTTTACCCCGGCGGGTGGTTACTATAATTACACCATTGGCGGCCACCGAACCGTAGATGGCCGCTGCCGCAGCATCTTTAAGTACTTCCATTGACTCAATGTCATTAGGGTTTACACTGCTTATAGAGCCCGGGAACCCGTCGATGATGTATAAGGGTTCGTTGCTTCCAAAGGTGCTTACTCCTCTTATCTTTACCGAAGGAGCCGAACCGGCAATGCCACTGCTTTTTTGCACGTTAACACCGGCCACAACACCTTGTATTGCTTCAGCAGGGTTGCTGGTGGCACGGGAAGCAATTTCCTTAGTATCAACCGAAGACAATGCACCTGTGAGATCGCTCTTTCTCAGCGTTCCGTATCCCACAACTACTACATCTCCCAGGCTTTCATCATCTGCCTTTAGGCTTACTATTATTGAATTTGGCCCGTCTGATTTTAATATATAGCCGGAGATGCTCCTGCTTTGATAACCGACTGCACTGAAGTCAAAATTATACTGACCCTCCACAGGCAGGTTACTGATCGTGAAATTTCCGGCCGAATCTGCAACAGCCTGGTACGTTTGCTGTGTATTCATGTTTTTTGCAGATACTGTTACAAAACCCACAGGGTTGCCTGTTTCGTCAGAAATCATCCCTTTAACTGTTGCATTTTTATGTTGTGAAAACACATCAGTTGAGCTGATTATTAATAGTACTAATAATGTTACTAATTGTATATAGCTTTTTAGCATATCTATTAACTTAAAATTATGTAAATATGCTATACAACGTTTGTGAGTATGTATATCCCCTAAGTGCCTGCTAATTATTTTTTTATGATATATTTATTGCTGTCAACTTTGCTGATTTCCAGGCCGTTAAGGGATGTAATATTTTTGAGGATTTTTTCAATGGGTTGCTTGGAATCAACAGACATATAGATATTTATGCAAGATATGTCAGTGGGATAATTGATTTCTACATTATACAATTTCGACAGCTCATTGATAACCGTCTTGAGTTTTTCATTCTGAAATTTAAGGTAGGCAGGTCCTGCTTTAACATTCAATTCTGTATGTTTTACAATCCTGTTCTTCTGTATTATTTCGTTACTGTCTTCTGTACCCTCGGAGATGCGGGTAATTTCAGTCTCTACTGCTTTACTTGCAGCTATCTTATATTCAGGCCGCAATATGGTTTCAAAGATATTCTTATCTGTGTTAAAAGCTGTTCTGTCGCCTGGTTTCAGAAAGGTGCGTACTTTTTCATTTTCAATGTTTTTTACAACCACTTTGCCTTCAAATAAAATAACGGCTGTATTTTTTACGAAGCCGTTAACCTCAAATCTTGTACCTAATGCACGGGTAGCTATTTTTCCGCAAAAAACAGTAAAAGGCCTTTCTTTATCACGAGCTACATCAAACTCTGCCTTACCCTGCAGGTAAATGTCACGTTTAGCAACATTGTATTCTGTATGGTATTTTATTTCACTGCCTGGTGATAATAAAACTAAAGTTCCATCTGGCAGGTTTATCCGTTGCAGCGACTTGGTGATATTTATATGCCTCTTTGTAGCTAAGACCACCTTGGATTTGACAACAACAGGCATTTCGGGTAAAGCTGTTTCTGCATAAAAGAGTTTGATGCCAAAAAATAGAACAATTATTGCCGCAGCTGCTCCTGCCCACTTTACGAGCGTGTGTATCTTTTTTTTCTTCCGGGATATAGAACCATGGATTGCCGCGTACATTTTACCGGAAATATCTTCAGTAACCCGGCTGGTATTTTCCATGAGGTGTTCTCTCCATTCATCATCAGTAAAATAACGCTCCAACTCCAAAGGATGCTCTTGGAAATACTGGCGTATGTAGTGAGTTTCATGTTTGTTACATTGCCCCTCAAGATATTTATCTACCAATTCTTTATTCATCGCACAAGCTATATTGTACTTAAAAGCAAAATTAAAGTAAAAAAGGGCCTTATAAACTTCAGTGCAAGACTGATGTGGTTCTCCACTGTTTTAGGAGATATTGAAAGCATCTGCGCAATCTCTTTATGGCTATAATTGTTTATACGGCTGAGGTAGAAAACGCGTTGGCGCAATGGAGGCATTAAGCCTATTAACCGCTCCAGTTTCTTACGGGTATCATTGTAAGATATTGTTTCTTCCAACTCTTCTGTCTGGGTCTGAGAATGAGAAAGATTTTCTATACAATAGTTTGACTGTATTTTCCTTAGCTCATCAATCATAGTAGTACGGACTATTCTGAACAATTGATACGAGATGTCTACATTCTCTTTTAGATTGTGCCTGTACTTCCAAAGTTTAATAAAAGAAAGCTGCACCACCTCCTTAGAGCAATACACAGACTTAGTTTTATCAAAAACATAATAATAAACCGCGTGCTGATATTCATCAAACAAAGACTTCAGTGCTTTCTCATCACCAGCTTTCAATTCTGTAATTATGCACATACCATAACTTTTAAAAATGAAAGTTACTTTGAAATAATTGTAAAAACAATCATAAATATAACCAAAATTTCATTTTGAGTAATTACTATGCAAAATATATTTGCTGAAATATTTTGCGGAATATTTTCTAAATGCCTATATGCTTCGCGGTGTAGGCTATAAGCATAGATCAAAGATGCAAAGCAAAGAACATATCTACCGATACGGCATGTGCACAAGGAGCAGGAACCTGCTTTAGGCCTCTTTATAAAAACAAGAAACAGAGCCGTCATGCTTAGGTATGCTGTTGTATATGGTAAACTCTTTCGCATGCACGTTGAGATCAGCTGTTTTTAATACGTGCTGCATTGCTTACATCTGTCGGTTGCCCGTTTACAATTACCAACTTTAATTTCCAGTTGCCTAGAATGGATCAGTGGAGTTGTTTTGTGGATCAGCTTCTTTTTTACAGGCAGGAAAAAATACTGTCAGCGTTATTGTCAGCAACAACAATCTGTAGAATAATGTCTTTGCAGGATGCATAATAGTTGATGGTATGTATTTAATAATGTATTGCAGCACAAAAATATTTGTGTCCGAAGGGTTTGTCAATTCACTCAAACAGGGAACTTTTTCTATCATTTCCGGGTAAACAAAAATTAAACTAATTTTTTAATTTTAAATTTCTTTTCTTTAATTTTACCATAGCATGTAATTAAGCACCAAAAATCGTATGAGGATGCAAAAAAACTCCAAGCTTTATTTACTGTACCTCTTATGTATGGTATACACTTTTTCAAATGCACAAATAAATATATCAGGTACTGTACATAATGAGATGAATGAGCCGGTAATCAATGCTGATGTGTTTATTGCAAATACAACAATCTTTACAAAAACCAGTAACGACGGCAGTTTCAGGTTGCAAAATATGGCAAAGGGTACAGAGCTTATATTGGTTGTTTCTTCTTTAGACTATGAAACTTTTTATAAAAATTTGGCCCTGAACAATTCTTTGGAAAATTTCCAGATAAAACTACGCGATAAAAAAGATCTGAGAGATGTAGTGGTTTATGCTTTCGGCCAGGAAAGCTGGAAAAAGTGGAAAGAAATATTTACACGCACATTTATTGGTACAGGGAAATTTGCAGACCAATGTAAAATCATTAACCCGAAAGACCTTTTATTACAATACAACGACAGAACAAAAATACTTCGCGTCCGTTCTAAAAAGCCATTACAAATCAGCAATAAAGCATTGGGCTATGATATTGTTTTTGATATTGTAAACTATAATTACAATACAGAAACACAAGAACTCAGTTACATTGGCTTTCCTTACTTTCAAGACAGCAAAGGCAGCAAAAAGGCGATTAAACGACACAAGCAAAACAGGGCAATTGCCTACAACGGTTCCATCATGCAGTTTATACGATTGCTGTACAACCATCGTTTGCAGGAAGAAGGATATATTTTATTGAATGAACAGCCGCGGAAAGAAAAGATATTTAACCCGCTAAAAGCCAGGTATATCAACCATCTGGCTAATTCTAAAAATAAAATTCCCAAAGACAGTTTGGCTTTTTATGAAAGCATTAAAAACCAGCCTGACTCTACTTACAAACTTGTAAGAGACAGTGTCTCAGTTTCTGAAATCCTGAAAACAGAAAATCATAATAATTATCTTCAATTAAAATCAAGGATTTTAGTTCAGTATCAACGCGTAACTTATAGTGACCTGGAAATGAAGACAAAACCACAGCTTTGGCAATACGGCAGCAGCATTTCCGGACTTGAGCTTAGAGACCATACACGCATTACGATCTACCCCAATGGAAGCTACAGCGATCCGGATAAGCTAATGATGTCGGGCATTTGGGCGAAAACAGAAACCGTATCAACATTGTTGCCGCTGGATTACAAAGAATAATTTTCTTATAATTTGTTCCGTTTAAAATTAGTGCCTATACCGGAAAACAGGGTAAAAAATTCCTTTTTTAAAAAGAACTTTGATGCGCCACAATGAACAATATTTTCGTGTACTGTTTAAAAATTTTTTAAGGACTCCGCAGGTAAATACATCACCGCCCTGGAAGACGGCACCATATCCTTTGAGAAAAAAAATAATTTATTTACCATTACAATTAAAAAATGCGAAGCAGTTCAGACTTCGCATTTTTTGGTGTGGATATTAGATATATAACCATCAGTCTAATACTTTAATACTTGCTGCTGTAAACCTTGACCGCATTTCAGGTTGGGTAATAGCATCTATTTCCGATTGCGGCTTCTTGGCATCTTCAGCAAAATGTTTCAATTCTTTTACGCTCATCATTTGTTTATAGGCTTCTCCTGTCAGCAATACTTCTTTGCCGCGAATATCTTTGGGAACAAAAAATCCATAATCCTTCATTTTTACAAAAATCTGTTCACCATTTTCGAGGTCAACATTCATCCAACAGCCTTTGTTCTCGCATACGTTAACTACCCTTCCTTTAACCTGCATAGCAACAGGCTTATCATTCGTTACTGTTTTATTGAATTGCGCGGCAGTTACCATTTGCGCTTTAGCTGATTTATTTCCATAAATAGTTCCCTGTACAGCAGGATTGATATTTTTTGTTTCCTGCGCATTTGCATTGAAGCATAATGCTAAAATAAATAGCGATGATAATATAGTATGTTTCATGTGTGTATAATTAATTTTTTCTGTTTGCCACATGGAATAACCAGCTTTTTAGATTCATACTCATTCACGGTTGGTATAGATGCCTAATCTTTATGGTTATTTCATGTGTATTTATTTAGTTCGCCGCTTTGCGGCTGTTTTTAATGGTCACATGGAATAGCCTTTATTCATCCGCGGTTGGTATGCACCTTTGCTTATGGTTATTTCATGTGTATATATTTAATTTTTTCTGTTTGTCACATGGAATAACCAGCTTTTTAAATTTAATACTCATTCCCGGTTGGTATAGATTCTTAATCTTTATGGTTATTTCATGTGTATATTTTTATTTGTTTTTCAGTTGTCACATGGAATAGCCTTTATTCATCAACAGTTGGTATGCAACTTTGCTTATGGTTATTTCATGTATTAATATTTATTTGTTTTACCTGCCGGGATTGTATAAACTTACTGGAAACTTTTTATTTTATACACAAATATAATTTTTAGCACGTAAATCAATTGATAATTTTTTTTGAATCAGGCATATCGATTAAATATTTTTATAGGCTCTTATATCTATTACCTCTTTACAAAAGCTATACTCATTTTTATCATTGCTCGACACAATCACTGTCCGCTGTTTGCAATAAGTATTGATGAGGTAGTGGTACAGCTCATATCCTTCCTGGTCTAAGTTGGTACATGGCTCATCCAGCAGCAATACAGGTACATTCGAGAATACAGCCTGCGCCAGTTTCAGCCGTTGCTTCATGCCACTTGAATAGTAGCGTATCTGTTTGTCTGCGGCTGGCAAAAGCTGCACTTCGTCCAGTATATTTGTAATGGAAATATTTTCCAGGAACGGTTTAAAAGAGCCGTGGAACCGTAGCATTTCCAGGGCAGTCATTTCTTCTACCAACTCCAGGTAAGGCGCTACAATGGCTATGTATGCGTAAAAGTTGTCGGGGCTGATGGCTGCACCGGATTTTGTAAATGCAACTTTACCCTCTTTTAATTCTATAGCGCCGCTGATACATTGCAGCAACGTGCTTTTACCACTACCGTTATTGCCGGTGATGGCACAGGCTTTCGCCGGGAAGAATGTGTGATTGATGCCTCTGAATATCCAGTCGCGATTATATCTTTTGCCGGCATTTTCTAATGTTATTTCAAGCATCAGATCAATAAAGATTTTGAGAACATTATTCTCCGTTTCGTACGGCATCGCCTGAACGCTTGATAATGCCTACCTCACTTCTCCTGATAAAGCCTACGATCTCATCTCTTTCGTCGGTGGCTTTTATTTCGCGTTCAATGTATTCCAGCGCCTGCGATACGTTTAGCTTCTGGTTGAAAATAATGCGGTAAACATCCATGATGGCGTTGATCCTTTCTGTACTGTAGCCTCTGCGTTTAAGGCCTACACTGTTTACACCGCCGTAGCTCAAAGGGTTGCGTACTGCTTTTACATAAGGAGGCACATCTTTGTTTACCATGCTGCCGCCCGCAATGTAAGCGTGCTTACCGATGTGCGTGAACTGTTGTATGGCAGCCATACCCGCAATAATTGCCCATTCTTCCATTACAACGTGGCCAGCCATCTGGCAGTTATTGCTCATGATGCAATGATCTCCTATAAAACAATCGTGGGCTATGTGCGAGTAGGCCATAATAAGGCAATTGCTGCCTACATGGGTTTTCCATCTGTCTACAGTGCCCCTGTTGATGGTAACAAATTCGCGGATAGTAGTATTATCGCCGATCTCGGCAACTGTTTTCTCTCCCTGGAACTTCAGGTCCTGTGGAACAGCAGAAATAACTGCTCCTGGAAAGATGCGGCAGTTTCTACCGATCCTGGCTCCATCCATAATAGTTACATTACTGCCAATAAGCGTTCCTTCTCCTATCTCTACATCGCCATGGATCACTGTAAACGGATCTATCTTTACACTTTCGGCAATCTTGGCATTAGGATTTATATACGTATGCGGGTTTATCATAAAAACAATTCAAACAATATTAACGGAATTTCGTTAATAATTTACAAAGTGCAAAAGTAAATATATTTACCCGAATCCGGCACTTGCCTTTAAAATTTTATTCAAGAGTAATTTTTGTCCATTAGGTCACTGCAATGGAAAAGCCTATAAGAGCAAATCTTACCTTTCTTTTAAAGCTATATGGTCAGCAGTTGCCTTTAACTGGAAGAAAAATTCTTCGCCGTATCTCCTGATCAGCGGTTCTTTTAAAAATTCAAACACCGGCACTTTAAGGGATGCGCCCAGGTTGCATGCTGCCTTGCAGATGTCTGTGCGTGGTTCGTAATTGAGGTATTCAATACTTTCGTCAGCGCTGCTTTTTTCTGTCTTTATCGGGAATAGATGGCAACTGATAGGTTTTTTCCATCCCAACCTGCCGTCATTATAAGCTTTTTCAATAGCACATTTGATGATGCCATTCTTGTCCCTGATGCCGTAAGCGCAAATGGCATTATTAATGGTGGGCGTTACATTACCAAAGCTTTCATCATACACGTACTTGCCCTGAAGTTCTACCTGTGCAATGCCTTCAGGCGTCATGTACTCTTTAATTACAGCATAACTATTTTCGAGTTCAACGAGCTCATCATCTTCAAGCGGGGCGCCGGCATCGCCGTCTTCACAACAGGCGCCTTTGCATCTGGCAAGGTCACAAACAAATTGTTTTTCTACGATTTCGTCGCTTATCAACAGATTATCGATAACGATCATGTTTAAATTTTATCTTTAGAGCAGATTTGCCGGTCAGGGTTTAGTGTTGAAAATAATTTTTTAGTGGCTAATCCTGTAGTTCAATGCTGACTTTTACTTTCTGAAGCCTGTTTTTGTTTACTTCCAGCACAGTGAAAACAAAATCGCCCGAAACAATTTTTTCTCCCACAGCCGGGATTTCACCTGCAATTTCCAGCACCAGGCCGGCAACAGAGTCACTATCGCCCTTTACCAGGTCAAAAGTATCTAACGGCAGGCTCATTACTTTACAGGCATCGCTTATTTTCACTTTGCCATTGAAGATATAGTTATAGTCGTTTAGCCGTTCATAGGTTTTTTCATGCGGATCGTATTCGGTTTTTATTTCCCCAATTACCGAAGCGTGTATATCGTCTAAGGTTACCATTCCACTGGTTCCGCCAAATTCATCAACTACAATAGCCAGGCTTATGCTTTTGTCTACAAACTCTTCCAGCAGTTCTTCAATAAGCTTGTATTCATGCACGTAGTATGCAGGCTCAATCACGGAATGCCAGTCAAAGTCTTTGTCTTTGAGGTGCAGCAGCAAGTCGCGCACATTAATGACACCAACCGTTTCATCCAGGTTATTTTTATAGACAGGCAATTTGGTATAATGTATCTGCTGCACTTTTCTGATCACTTCAGCAAACGAAAGGCTATGCTCGAGCCCCACCACATCCAGCCTGGAACGCATCACCTGCTTTACAGGAATTTTGTTGAAGTTTAATACGCCTTTCAATATCTTCTTTTCTTCCTCTGATGCCTCATCGGTTTTTACCTTGTTGATGACGGTATCTATTTCCATATTGCTGAGCGCGTTGTTGTTTCGCTTAAACATAGATGCTTCCAGTTTTCCGGCAGAGAAAAGCATCCAGGCAGAAGCCCTGTGAAAAATATAATAGATAAACTCTGTAATGATGCCGAAATCTTTTGAAAAACGGATATTTTCCTGCGCAGCATAAGCTTTAGGCAGGCATTCACAAAAAAGAAAGATCACCAGGATAAGCGTTATAACCTTCAGGCCAAGCATTACACCATGCCCGATACTCGGGTCGGGAATCAGGCTGTCTATCAGCAGGTTTGAGGTAAGCGCAATGCCCAGGTAAAAAAATATACTGGCCACCTGCATGGAGAAAAGCAGCTCCTGTGGTTTTTCCAGCAGGTCTACCACCCGCTTGTATGCGGGCTGCGGCTTGGTTTTTATGAGATTGATATCTTTTTGTTCTAATGATAAAAATGCTACCTGCGAACCGGAAGACACAAAAGCAAGTATCACCAGACCCAGCAAAATGATCGCCAGCACAGTAGACGACTGTGGATTGGGCAGTTGCAGTATCACGGTCAATAGGTTCATATGCTTACTGATGATTAATGATTAAAAATGCATCCGGCATTCAAGTGATGAAGATAAAACTTTTATTTTTTTTACGGATAATTTTCTATCCTTTAAATGCATTCCAGCCTTGAGCGGTAATGTCGTAAAGGTTGCCGCCTTTGGTTTTTATCCTGGTGCCTTCTTCCGGGGCTGTGGTATAGCCGATCACAGCGATATCTTCATTGAGTGTGATCTTTTCATAATCTTCCTGTTTCAGCGTAAAGATCAGTTCGTAATCTTCGCCGCCGCTCAATGCACAGGCTGTAGGGTCAAGATTAAATTTATAGGCTGCCATCCTTGATTTTTCATGAATGGGCAGCTTCTCTTCAAATATCATACAGCCCAGGTTGCTTTTTTTGGTGATGTGCAGTATCTCACTGCTGAGCCCGTCGCTTACATCCTGCATGGAAGTAGGCGTAATATTATTCTTTTCAAAAAACGCTATGATATCTTTCCTGGCTTCCGGCATCAGCAATTTTCCTACAATGTAGTCTTCGCCTTCCAGGTCGGGCTGTACGCCTGGGCTCTGCATGTAAATAGCCTTCTCTCTTTCCAGCAATGTCAATCCCAGGAATGCGCCGCCCACATCGCCTGAAACGCAGATGAGGTCTCCCTGCTGAGCAGTAGAACGCTGTACAAACTTATCCGGGGCTACCTCGCCCAGAGCAGTAACTGATATAATAAAACCTTTACCGGAAGAGGAGGTATCGCCGCCCACCAGGTCTACTTTATATTTTTTGCAGGCAGCATAAATGCCTTCGTAAAATTCATCCAGCGCCTCCACCGAAAACCGGTTGCTGATGCCGATGCTTACTGTGATCTGCGTAGGTTGTGCGTTCATAGCGTAAACATCGCTGAGGTTTACGATCACAGATTTATAGCCCAGGTGTTTCAGCGGCGTATAAGAAAGATCGAAATGAATGCCTTCTATCAAAAGGTCGGTGGTGACTACGGTTTGCTTGCCGAAATGGTCTATCACAGCAGCATCATCGCCCACGCCAATGATGGTAGATGCATTGTATATTTCAAAGTTTCTGGTCAGGTGGTCAATAAGGCCGAATTCGCCCAAATCCGATATTTCCGTGCGTTTTTCCATCCGGCAAAGATATTACAAATTGCAGATTACAGATTACAAATTGCGAATCACCATTCACCATATCACATTCTCCATTTATCCATTCATCATTCATCAAACAATCACTAAATTTTCCTCTTCAATTAACGGCAGATTGTGAAAGCGCATCACCAGGTTGGCTACCACAGCTACATCTCTGCCGCAATAGCATACAATTCTTTCCAGGTCGTTTTGCTCGTAGTACACGTTGCGTACATCGCTGCCTTTGATGTCTGTTTTTGAGGTGGGCACATCCAGCACATTAGCCAGCAGGTCAAGCGATATATAACTTTTATAGTCGCCAAAGCGCCACCAGTGCAGCGTATCGATGGTTTTTGTTTCCCACGGCCTGGTAGCATAAGAAGGCAGGAACGCCGGAAGCGTGAGGCCGTTTGCCAGTATCCTGCGGCAGATGTAGGGTATATCAAACTCTTTGATGTTGTGGCCTACAAAATAAAAGTCGAAGAATTTTTTTTCAAACCTGTGCACGGTAGCAATAAAATCAAGCAATATTTCCTTCTCATCGTGGCCGGAAATATTTTTGATCTTGAGCATAATTTTACCGTCATCTCCCGGGTAAATATATCCTACCGTGATACAGATGATCTTGCCAAACTCTGCAAGAATGCCGGCGCGCTCGTTATAGAATAAATTTATATCTTCGTCATCGGAAATAATTTTAGCATTTTTTTCAATGAATAAGCTTTTCCATTTTTCGTTCATATCTGAGAAACATTTACTTTGTGGTATTGTTTCAATATCTATAAAAAGATATTGGGAGATATTGTATAATAGCTCGTTCATAAAACGGTGTTTGGTTTGAGTATTAAAGTTAATTAAATATTATGGCATATTCATCTAATCCTACTACGGCCAATCCTGTTCCTGAGACGCCGGAAAGCAATGGAGGAAATACCAAAATGTGGTACATTATCCTGATTGTGGCGTTGATAGGTACATGGGGATATTTATTTTACGATAAAACAAAAAGCAACCGGCGTGAAAACGAATTAAGAACACAGGTAGAAACCACAGACTCCCTGAGAAGCGCGGTACAAATGCAGTTTGATGCCGCTTCAAAGGAATTAGACGCTGCACTCGGCCAAAACACCCAGCTTCAGGGTACACTTGCCCAGCAGAAAGCAGAGATAGACCGTTTGAAAAATGAGATACAAAGTGAGATCAATAATAAAAACGGGGATCTCAGCCGCGCCCGCGCCCTTATTGAAGAGCTGCGCGGAAAAGTTACCAACCTGGTAGCTCAGATAGAAGTGCTGAGGAAACAGAATGTGCAACTGGCCACGGCCAACCAGTCGCTAACCCTGCGCAATGATACGCTGGCACAGGAAAAAGTAGCCATTGCAGATACACTCATCACAACCAGGACCGAAAAAGCAAGGATTGAAGACGAGGCATCCACCTTACATATATCTGAAATACAGATCAGTCCTATATCGGTGGCAAGAAGCGGTAAAGAATCGCAGACATCCCGCGCCAGCAAGGCAGATTATTTACGCGTAAGTTTTACCATTGATGAAAACAGGGTAGCTTCTTCGGGTCCAAAATCCCTTTATGTGATTGTAACTGACCCCGACGGAAATGCCGTATCGTCGCCGGCTATGGGGAGCGGCACTTTTACAACCAGGCAAAATGGCGAAAAAGTATTTACAAAGCAGCTTACTGTAAACTACACTACAGGGGAAAGCCTGCCCGTAAGCTTCAACTGGTCGCAACAGAATAGTTATAAAGCCGGCACTTACCACGTAGAGATCTATCATAACGGCTACCGCATCGGCAATGGAAATGTGTCGCTGAGAAAAGGATTGTTTTAATCAGCCGTAGCCGCCATTTGCGTATACGCTTTTAACAGCCATTGAGCAGCTGCCATCGTGATCAATGTTTTGCGCGGCACACAAATTGAGGCTTTACAATCAAATGCAGTATGATGATATTTATTACATCAATACATCTACAGTAACCATAAAAAATTAAAATTTTACGGATGAAAAAGATTCAGATTATATTTTGCACACTATTTCTATTGGCGTTCTGTTCTTGCACTGACAGGAATCCCCAAAACCGCACGGCAAACAGGACAGAGAAAATTATCCGCAACCAGATAAAAACTACTGCTACCGGCGGCCTGAATGTGTACCAGGCATTTCTTATACACCAGGATGGCTCATTGGTTGGCAGGGACAACGCCATTAAGGTAGATGAAAACGCAGAACTCAGGCTGTACATCCGCGGCTGGGTAGGGCCTGACGGGATCATTTCCCTGGGCGCTTCGCAGAACTTTGTATCCGACAAAGGTACCGTACTTTGGGAAGAGCCTGATATTTTTTCAAGCCAGGGGCCCGTAACGGTTGATGATGCACAGGTGCTTCGCCTGATCATCAATGTAGGCATATTTCAACCCGAGATAAAACATTATACAACGCAGATAAAAGTGTGGAATAAAGTAAATCCTACACAGTCTGTGACTGCTGATGTAAAATTTACGATTGTGAGATAAGTATCTAAAAACTACAACCAGATTAATTTTCCTGAACAAAAGATAGGCTGCCCGTTTTGGACAGCCTCAGTTCTATATGGTAAGTTATCAGTAATTAATTCCACACAGTCCAGCCTTTCCACCAGTTGTCGCCTGCGCCAACAGCGCCTTTGTAATTAACGGTGGCAAATCCTGTAAGGCCTGCGAATGAAGCGCCAGACAATGCGGGAGAACCGGCCTGCGGCGTAAAATCAGGTGCAGCAAAGTTAAATGGTGCGGCAAGTTTTACATCTTCTACTGTAGACAATATGCTATTGCCGTATGCGGCAGTGTTGAACCAGTTAAGCGTTTTTTCAAGATCCCAGTTTACTGGTTTGTCTTTAGGGCTTGCATATGCTAAAGGCTTTGTGCATCCTGCCAATATGGTATTTTTGATCTGCAGAGTTCCGGCAGCCATATTATTGGTGGTGGGAGTTCCCTTGCTATCATCAATTAAAATCCCGGTATTCCAGCCAACAAATATTGAGTTATGAATGCTAATGGTGGAATTTCTGCGAATCTGGGCGCCGGCAAGGTAATATTTTTCAATAGCTGTAGTAGGAGTAGCTAAGGGACCAACAGAAGTAATGTTGCTGAAAACGGCAGAAGTCTGGGGTTTTCTGTCAGTGCCGTTACCATCGTTGTCGCTTTCAAAGCTTTCCACGTTAGAAGCATCTGCTCTTTTTGGATCGCGCATTACAATACCAAACTGTACTTTACCGGAATAACCATTGTCTGAATCAAAATCATCATCCAATGTTTTGTAAGCAATCAGGTGAGAGCAGTTTACCGTACCGCCAAACCATTCAAAAGCATCATCATTGGCATAGGTTACCTGAATGTGGTCTATCTTAGTACCTGCGCCCACACCACCCATTGTAAGGCTGTTGAGCTCTTTATCTGTATATTGTGCATATCCTGCATATTCAATACGCACATATTGCATCACGCCCGAGCTATGGTTAGGATCTGTGCCACCGTACAGTCCATTTCCTTCTGCATCGTTTACACCACCTTCAATTTCACTTTCGCCAATTTTTCCATTGAATTCTCCATTTACAGGCGCTTTTCCCAGCAATACTATACCGCCCCAATCGCCGCTTTTAGGCGTAGCAGATCCGCTGGTAAACACGATAGGTTTTGTTGATGTGCCCGCGGCATTTATTTTACCTTCCCTGGTCACAACCAGCGCTGAAAGCTTGCCGGAAGAAGCCTTTACAGTAACGCCCGGCTCTACGGTAAGTGTGGCGCCGTTTGTAACATACACAATACCATCCAGCGTATAATCGTTTCCTGCTTTCAGGGTTTTATCCGATGTGACTTTCCCCTTGATTATCAGTTCGGAGGGGTCTACCGGAGGCGTTGGCTCATCACCGGTATTTTTTCTGCACGATGTGTAAGCTGTGGCCAATACTGCCATCATCAATGAATAGAAAAGTATTTTTTTCACTTTTTTGAATTTTTAATTTTATAATTATTTGAGGCAAAAGTCCTTTTTATATGTTAACTGGATGATAAGTAAACATGAACAAATTGTTATGTTCCCCGCTACTTTATTTTATAAGAAAAGCTCAGCGAGTAGTTGGTACCGTTGTTCCTGTTGACCTGTATCACATCTCCGTTGCTCGGATCGTAGCCGCCACCATCACTTTTAATATCATAATAATACAATGCAGGGCGGTTTAAGATATCGCTTACTGTAAATTTAAATTCCCCTTTGTTCTTCATTACTTTTTTG
The DNA here is from genome assembly GCF_025631005.1 of Haoranjiania flava. Lineage (NCBI taxonomy): Bacteria > Pseudomonadati > Bacteroidota > Chitinophagia > Chitinophagales > Chitinophagaceae > Haoranjiania > Haoranjiania flava. The sequence goes on along the minus strand of NZ_JAOTPL010000003.1, from coordinate 69,115 downwards.
CTGAGGATCAAATCCCACAATGGGCGCGACTTTTCATAGATATTAGGAATACCGCCGGTTTCAGAAGATCCTACGTAAGCAATCCTTTCTCCGTATTGGTTAAATAACGTAGTGGCTGAAAATCCTGCATCAGGCAGATCAAACTGCAGGCCCAGGTTTACCAGGTAAGGCGATTGTCCCTGCATAGGCCTTTCGAAAATCTCACTTCCTTCGAAGGTGACTTTATTATTAATATAAGAAAGATTTCCAAAGGCTGTGAAGTTGCGCAACATTTCTACCATATCTAATTTTTTCCTGAACTCGAACTCTGCACCATAGCTCTTGGCGCCTTTGGCATTGTTGAAATTAAATGAATAAGTAAATACGCCGGACTGGTTTAATATCTGCTCAATCGGGCTGTCGAAGTTTTTATAAAACACGCCAAATGTAAACAACTCGCCAGCCCTGGGATATAGTTCATACCTTAAATCAAGGTTGGAAATCTTTGTTCTTTTCAGGATGCTGTTGCCCATGACTATCGCTCCCAAGTCAAAATCGTAAAAAGTAAAGTTTGATAACTCTCTAAATTCGGGGCGCACAACAGTTTGAGAGGCAGCCAGTCTCAGGTTGCTCAGGTTATTCAGTTTGTACACCAGGTTCAGTGCAGGAAGGAAGTCGCCCTTTACAGATGCAACTTTTGTGGGATCATCATTTAAATATCCTTTCAGCAACTGATCGTAGTATTCATAACGTACACCCCATATAGCTCTAAGCCTGTGCGACAACTGGTTGTCAAACTGTATGAATGGTGCGTGCAGAATATTTGAAGCAGCATAACCGTATTGTTTAGTACTGAACTCTTCCATTTCCAGCACGCCGGATACAAAGTTTTGTGCTGCAAAGAAATGATCTTCACTTAAAGTCCTGTCAATGGAGGAGCCGCTTGGCGGGTAGATACTGAATGGCCTCGCGTTAAACAAACGGTCTTTGTATTGATAAGCGTAGCCTGCTTTCACAGTTTGTGCCAGGTCGAACATCCTGAATTGTTTAGTAATATCTGCACCGGCATTGTAAATATAATCGCTGAGATCGGAATATAAAACGCTGCCCGACTTCTGGCTTTTGGTACCGCCACCATGAAATTCGTAAGGCCCCTGATTATTAGGTTGCCTGTACACCAACCGTCTTTGCATAGGAAGGTTTTGATGCAAATTAGCGAAAGCGCCGTACCATTTGAGTTTCAAAGGATTTGCCTGCCTGCCGATGCTATGTTCGCCCAGCAACTGGCCGTTGTAAAGCAGGTTGGTTTTAAAAGAGAATTCCCTTGCCCTGATATTCTCAGGTTCAATAGAATTTAATTCTGCATCTTTACCAGTGCGCAGGTTTACATAGTCGTTGCCGATTACACTCAACAGGTTTTTAAACGTAATTTTATTGTTGTTGTTGATCTTTAATGCAAGGTTGATAAGTCCGCCAAGATTTACATCTTCATTATATTTCGTGTTGTAGTAATCCATACCAAGAGAAGGAATATTATTAGCCACACTGTAAAATCTTGTGTTATTTGCTAATATCCTGTTGGTCTTTGCATAGTTAATGCCAATAATAGCGCCCAGCTCTTTTCCAAACAGCCTGGTGTTGAAGCCGCCGCTTCCCTGGAAGCTCACATTCATGGGAGCTGTTTTATTTTTATAGCTCCATTGGTCGGCAAAAACTTTTTTGCCCCATGCCAGTTTTTGCTCATCGCTCAAAGCCCTGAAGCCCGCGCGGCTGGGAAAGTCGTTTGGCAACGCGCGCGTGCCGTCATCAAAGCCAAGAAAATCAAGCTTCCCGCCGGGATAGTAGGCAAAATCTTTTCCTATAGTCTGGGTATTAAATCCTGTACCTACCTGTACTTCTAAAAATCCTTTGGATGGGATGTCTTTCGTATTTACCTGCACCAAACCACCAGCCCATTCACCGGATAATTCAGGCACAAAAGTTTTATTGATAATAATATTATCTATCATGTTGGAAGGGAAAATATCAAAAGAGAAAGTTTTCCTGTCGGGCTCAGTGCTGGAGAGCAACACCCCGTTGAGCATTGCCTGGTTATACCTGTCTGCCAGGCCTCTTACTATCAGGAATTTTCCTTCCTGTACGCTGGCGCCCGGTGTTCTTTTTAGCACCTCGCCGGTGTTCCTGTCGGGAGAACGTTTGATGGCTTCTGCGCTCACCACCTGTGCAACTGCATTGGTATTTTTCTGAAACTGTATCATGGCATTGGTAGACTCCCGCCTGCGCGATGTAGCCTGCACGACTACTTCAGCCAGGTTGTCGCCGCTGCTTTCTTCCATAACCACATCTACATTTTCCAGGAGAGAGCCGTTAACTACAATTTCAGATACTTCCTTTTTCTGATAACCTACGGCTGTAAAAACAAGCGTAACCGATTTGATATTTGCAGGTAAGGATATTTTATAATTGCCGTCAATGTCAGACACCGCACCCCCTTTGATTCCCTTCACCTGCACGCTGGCGCCGCTTACAGGCGAATTCTGCGCATTCAAAACTTTGCCGGAGATCAGGCCCTGTGCTATAGTAGCGCTGCTGATAAAATTAAAAACCAAAAACAACGCTAAAGAAAATGATACAATTTTTTTCACATTATAATTTTTTGCAAAAGAAGCTTTTACATGTTACCTAATTGTAAAGCCTGTATTAACGAATTGTTTCCTGGACAAGCAAAGTATAAGGATGTTGCTTAAGGCTATCTTCATCTGCCGCAAAAGCTCCGGTAAAAAATATGGATAGATCAATCAGCACATTTCTATAAAAAAATGAAATACTTTCGCCGCGTTAACTGTTATTATTTATGCGATATTTTATTGTGTTGTTTGTGAGCCTGCTCTCTATCAGCAGCTACGCCCAACAAAAAACATTGATTGAACGGTTGTACGATAAATTTTTATCGCAGCAATCAGACACTTCGGGCAAAAGCTCCCTGCTGGTATTGCCAAGCGGCGGCTATGCTCCCGAGACGGGCCTTTCAGCCGGCGCACAAGCTATCTATTCTTTTTATAGAGGTGACAGGCACAGCACAAACCCCTCCATGATCACGGCAAGCGCTACTTATTCCACCAAAAAAATGGTGAATGGAAAACTCGTTGCCGATGTGTGGAGTAAGCATAATGACCTTCACGGCAATGCAGAGATCCGCTACAGGAAATACCCGCTGTCTTTCTTTGGCACAGGCAACAATACACGTGAAGCCGACCTGGACCGGCTGACTGAAAATAAGTTTGTGTTCAAAGGCTTTATCGACAAAAAGCTTGCGCCCGGCTTCTACGGCGGTATTCGTGCAGGCTTTGAAAACTATGAGTACACCGACCAGGAAAGCGGGGGCATTTTTACACAGATGTTGTATGATAAATTCAGAACCGGCAAAGTGATCTATGCCGGGCTGCAACAAACCATTGATACCAGGAACAGTATTAACTACACTACGCGCGGAAACTATTTCAACACAAGTATTTCTTACGCGCCCCGTTTCTTTAAAGGCAATCATTTTTCAGGCGCTATACTCCTGGCAGACTATAGAAATTTTCTACCCGCTACAGATAAAATAACCATTGCCTTCCAGGCTATTTCCCGTCACTTTTTCTCACAGGGAAGTATGCCTTTTTACCTCATGCCCGAAATGGGCAATGATGAAATTATGCGCGGCTACTTCCAGGGGCGTTTCAGGGATAAATATTATACCGCAGCGCAAGCAGAAATAAAATACCGCCTTACTCCGCGCTTTGGCCTGGTAGCTTTCGGAGGTTTGGGAGAAGTGTACGGCCAAAGGCCTTTTGCTGTGAATGGTGTGAAGCCCAATTATGGTGCGGGATTGCGCTACTTCTACGATCTGGAGAAGAATATTTCCATCAGGCTGGATTATGGTTTTGGCGAGAAGCGTGCGGGTGAAAAACGGCAGCGGGGTTTTTATATTTCGCTGAATGAAGCATTTTAAAAACAGTACTTACTTTGCTTTATAATAGCCGTTATCTGCTATCTCCCGTGCAACAGCATCTGCTACGAGGTAACGGATCGAGTTTCCTTTTTTAACCTGTTCGCGTATAAAGGTGGAAGATATATCCAGCAGCGGCGCATTCAGCAAAATAAAGTTTTGTGGCAAGGCGCTATTGTCTACAGGGAATGCAGGCCGCTCATAAATAATAAAATTATAATCCCTGATCAGCACCTCGTAGTTCTTCCACCTCTGAAGGTTCAGGTAGCTGTCTGACCCCATGATCACCGTAAAGCTGTGCTGCGGGTATTTTTCTCTAAGGTAAGTAAGCGTATCAATAGTGTATGAAGGCTTGGGCAATTTAAATTCCACGTCGCTCACTTTTAGTTTCTCGTTGTCTTGTATGGCGAGGTTGGCCAGGTTCAGCCTGTTGTATTCATTCAATAAACTTGCAGAAGGTTTTAACGGGTTTTGCGGCGATACCACCAGCCATACCTGGTCCAGCGGCGTGTTGGATACCACATGCTCGGCAATGATCAGGTGGCCGGTATGTACAGGATTAAAAGACCCGAAGTAAAGCCCGATTTGCATGACGGTAAGAAGCGTTTTTTAGTTAAGCGATTCAATTTCTTTTACAAAGATATGATCTGCTTCGTTAAGCCGCAGGCTAAGGTTGTAGCCTACTACGCTGATGGATATCGGGTCTCCCAGCGGCGCTTTCTGCTCCACTTTGATGATCTCACCGGGAATGCAGCCCATCTCCATAAGTTTTATGAAAATATCGCTGTTTTCAAATTCTACAATTTCAACAAATTGTCCTACTTTTATCTCTGACAGTCGCTTCATCAATTATTCTTGGTAATTGAAACAAAAGTAAAGCATATACAATTGAGTTAACTACTATTTCGGATTTTTGACAAATAAAAAACAACCAGTGCAAAAGATTAAATTTAATTACGCAGACAGACAATTAAATATTAAAGGTAAGAAAGAGATTCAGGCGTTTATTCCGAAAGTTTTTACAGACGAAAACAAAAAACTCAAACAGGTAAATTACATTTTTTGCTCAGACAATTATCTGCTTGATATCAATAAAAAACACCTGAACCACAATTATTACACAGACATCATCACTTTTGATCTAAGTGAAGATGATAATATTACTGCCGAGATCTACATCAGCATTGATCGTGTAAAAGAAAATGCTGAAGTGCTTGATGTTCCTTTTTTCAATGAATGCCTGCGTGTGATCATTCACGGTGCATTGCACCTCTGCGGCTACAAAGATAAAACAGCGCACCAGAAACTGGTGATGCGCGATATGGAAGATCAGTATATGGATGAGTTTTTACAAAACAAGAGATAAGAGAGTTATGATGATTGGTGAAAAGTAAGAAGTGAGATGTACTGCAGTGTTAAGTATGTTACCTGACATCCATGCTTTGCGTCAAATAAAAAATTATGCTTTTTGCATGCCGCAAAAAGGACCGAAGGTATGGCTGCTGAGGTGACCTGCGCACATTGGCCTGGCCGGAAGCAATGGGCTTCAGGGTACGCGTTTGATCTGAGCGATCCAATTATTTTAAACTTCCAAAGAGAGTCGTCTGCTGCTAACCGACTTAATAAGCTGTATTATTTAATGCATGCCAAGGTTAGGCTATGCCGGCATGCCAGTGGAAGGGAAAACTGTGCGTAACAGTGATTCCTGCTGCGCGGCATATAAATGGGATTCAGTAGTTGATGACAGTCAGCAGGAATTGTACCGGGAGCACAAAGTTTTCCCGGGCAGAACTTGTGCGCAGGCCACCTCATGCCGGCTTGATTTTTTTGTAACTTTTTTATCAAGAAATAACCATAAAGATTAGGAATCTATACCAACCGGTAATGAGTAAAGGCTATTCCATGTGTCCATAAAGAAAAAATAAATATACACACATGGGAAAAAAGTTAGAGAAGACGCCTTAATTATTCATTATTCTTTACTACGCTGCAAAACAACCAAAAAGGTTTAACCTGCAACACTTTTGAAGCACGCTTAGGCTATGATTCGCCGGCATGGCAGAGCAGGAAACCATAAGCGCTTACTCCATCTCATCGGAGAGAGCGGTCGCGGCGAGTGGCGGCTTATCAAATATTCTTCAAAGCTGTTTTAATAAGCTCTTCCACCCTGGGATTGTTTAAAGTTTCTTCAGCTTTCTTCACGGCGTTCTCAGCCATCAGCCGGTTGATACCCAGCGCTATCAACGCGGTTACTGCATCTGCGCCTACGTTGCTGAAGCTCACGGATGCTACATCACTTACGCCTGCAACATTTTCATTGTGTTGCTTAGCCAGCTTATCTTTGAGCTCCACGATCAGCCGCTCGGCCGTTTTTTTACCGATGCCTTTGATGGTTTCAAGCTGCTTTACGTTTTGCTGCACAATGGCTTTTACAATCTCTTCCGGCTTCATGCCGGACAACATCATGCGCGCGGTAGAAGCGCCCACTCCCGATACATTGATCAGTTGCAGGAATAATTCCTTTTCCTGCAAGGAAAAGAATCCATAGAGTGTCTGCGCGTTTTCCGTAATCTGCAGATGCGTGTACAGAAGCCCGCTGTCAAGCTCTGCAATGGCTGAATACGTGTGCAGGCTGATGTTTACGTCGTAGCCCAGATCATTCACATCAACTATCACATTGGCCGGCGTTTTATTCACAAATTTCCCCTTCACAAAAGCAATCATAACCGTATATTTTTAGCGCTTAAAATTAGAATATTGTTTTAAATGTAATGCAAACTTTGGTAAATAGTTGCTATTTTTGCACCCGTCATTTTTATTTTACAAAAATAAGGAAATCATTATGGGCAATATAACTGCTGCTATCACTGCTGTTGGCGCTTACGTACCGGAGAGAATACTTTCCAACAAAGACCTGGAAAAAATGGTGGATACCACCGACGAATGGATTCTTACACGCACCGGCATCAGTGAACGGCGCATACTGGAAGAAGGCAAAGGCAGCAGCGATATGGGGGCCAAAGCAGTGGAAGACCTGCTGAAAAGAAGGGGCATTGCTGCTGATGAAGTTGAGTGTGTGATCTGCGCCACAGTGACGCCAGATATGATGTTTCCTGCCACCGCAAATATCATTGCAGACAAGGCAGGCATTAAGAATGCTTTCGGCTTCGACCTGGAAGCCGCCTGTAGCGGATTTCTTTATGCACTGGCTACCGGCGCTGCCTTTATTGAATCGGGCAAATACAAAAAAGTAATAGTGGTGGGCTGCGACAAAATGAGCGCCATTACCGACTATACAGACCGTGCTAACTGCATTTTGTTTGGCGACGCTGCTGCTGCGGTATTGCTTGAGCCGAATACCGAAGGACTGGGCATTGTAGATTCTATCTTAAAAAGCGATGGCTCCGGAAGAGATTACCTGCACATGAAAGCCGGTGGATCTTTAAAGCCGCCGACGCATGAAACTGTTGATGCCAAAGAACATTATATTTACCAGGAAGGAAAAACCGTATTTAAGTTTGCCGTGGTCTCCATGGCAGATGTGAGCTACGAGATCATGCAGAAAAACAACCTTTCCTCGGAAGACGTGGCATGGCTGGTGCCTCACCAGGCCAACCTGAGGATCATAGATGCTACCCGTGAAAGAATGGGACTGCCCAAAGAGAAAGTTATGGTAAACATTGACCGCTATGGCAACACTACCGCTGCAACCATTCCGCTTTGCCTATACGAATGGCAGGATAAACTTAAAAAAGGCGACAACATAATCCTGGCTGCATTCGGCGGCGGATTTACCTGGGGCTCGGTCTATGTGAAGTGGGCAATTTAAAATAATTTATCAGCCGATACCTGAAGCTTCCGTAGTATTTCTATGGAAGCTTTTGATTTATAATATTTATTAACCAATTATTTATTGACATTCAGGCTAAAATGGCATAAATTTGGTTAAATATATTTGATAACCGGGTGAAAACATTTAAGTAGTGCTTTTTACCTTTTAAAATTTGTAATCATGTCAAACAAGAAATTTGTAAGCGGTTTGGCGCTTGGCATCCTTGCCGGTTCTATGATTTCATTATTTCTCAGAAGCAGGAAAGGACAGGAGCTTGTGGAAGAAGTTGAATCATACATCAACAAGGCTTTTGAAGAAGTAAAATTTGGAATAGACAACATAGATATAACACTCGAAAGGCTTTTTCACAGGAGAAGAAATCTTTTAGGCGAACTGGATCCTGAAAAAGACTTTACCGATTACGACGAAATATTCTCTTAATGGCTTAAAACTAAAACAATGTCAGACGAAAAAAACCCGAACTTTTTTGCAGCCTATGCTGATGATATAAAATCCCAGGTAGAGGACCGGCTTTTGCTTTACCGGCTACAGGCTGTAAAGATTACCTCTAACCTGTTGTCGAATATTTTAATGTTTTCGCTGGTAGCGCTATTCGGTTTTTTTGTGCTGGTTTTTTTAAGTGTTATGCTGGCCTTTTACCTCAGCGAGGTGCTCGATAGTTACTATTGGGGATTCGGCTGCGTGGCAGGTCTGTACATTCTGCTGCTCGTTATCTGCATCGTGTTTAAGAAGTCCTTGTTCGGCAAATTCATAATGGGAAATATTGCCAATATTATTTTTGATAAAACTGAAAAAAAAGATCCTGATGATGGAAAGTAAAATACAAAAAAACGCGGATGGTTCATGGGATCTGTCTGAAATAAATAATGTGGCAGATCTTGACAATGAAATTGCTTTTCTCAAGAACAAGGTGAATACCGGCTTCCAGAGAATAAAATCCAATACGACCCAGATACCCAGGCAGGCCGTGAGGACTACGGTGGGCAAGGCCTTCCCTTTTCTGAACAAAAACGAAGAGGTGGCTGCCGGCACAGCGGGTGTTGCTACATCACTGCTGGGAGGCCTGGTTGGCATTATCCTCAACAAAGAAAAAGGCGCTACACCCAAAGCAAGGCTTGCTAATACCGCAAAAGGAATCGGCATCACTGCTGCCATACAGGGAGGCATGTTCCTTTTTAACGTGATCAATAAATGGAGCCAGCGAAGAAAGGCAAGAAAGGAAATGCATGAGCTGAAAGTAAAGACAGAAGTACTGAAATTACTCAAAGAAGACCTAGAGCAAAAAAAGAAGTCTAAATAAGTGAAAATCTGCTTTTTACATACGCTCTCTCAATATTTATAAATACCTTTGCCTACAAGGTATTTTTTGTTTGTCCTAAAAAAATTCTAGTTGCAAAGAGGTCTCAAGATATTTCTGAAAACTATCGGTTGGATTTTATTATCTGCCCTGATACTGATAGCCATTGCCTTTTTTGCCATTCAGGTGCCCGGTGTACAAAATTTCGCCAAAAATAAAGCAGTAAATTATTTAAAGAAAAAAACAGGCACCGAACTTTCCATCGGTTCTTTCCGGTTCAAACTTTTCAACAGCGTGGAACTCAACGAAGTGTATGTGGAAGACTTGCATAAAGATACACTGTTGTATGCCAAAAAGCTTGAGGTGCACCTTAACATGCTTGACCTGCTGAAAAATGATGCCAATGTAAAGTCGCTTGAACTTACCAATGCCTATGTAAACATGAACCGCACGGCGCCGGATACTGTTTTTAATTTTCAATTTATTATTGATGCCTTTGCTCCTGCCGATAAGGTGCAGAAAGATTCTACGGTTGCAGACTTTGTTGCCAACATAAAAGCGCTGGATCTTAACAATACCCGCCTGCAATACAGGGATGATGTTGCCGGTTCTGAATTTGCCTTTAAGAGCGCCAACCTCTCAACCGAACTGGAAAAATTTGACCTGAGAACACTTACCACCATCTTCGGCGACCTGAACCTGGAAGATGCACATGCCAAAATCCGACTATACAACCCTACTGTTTTTCTCAAGTCGGCCAATATTCTTGCTACGGGTACCAAAGAAACAAAAACCACCGGCCTGCCGCTTGGCGTGGGAGATATAAACTTTAAAAAGATCTCCGTAAACTTTGTAGATGAAGTGGCCAGCACAGACCTGGATTTCAGCCTGCGTACTTTGGTAGCTAAGCCAAAAGAAGTTGAGCTTGATAAAATGCATTTTCATTTGAGCGATTTGATTCTTGACAGCTCTAAGATCATTATTGCGCGAGGCAAACCTGTACCCTCTACACGCAGGGAAGAGCCCACAGACGATACGGCAAAAGTAACGCAGTGGAAATTTTTATTTGACAAGGTGGATGTTTCCAACACAAACTTCAGCTTTGATGATAAGACAAAACGCAGAACCAATAATGGCATAGACTATGCTCACCTGAACATCAAAGATTTTAATTTATTTGCCAGCCAAGTAGACCTGGCGCCTGTGGACTTTAAAGGAGTGATAGATTCGCTTTCTCTTAAAGAACAGAGCGGTCTTGTGTTACGTAATGCGCATACAAGGTTTGCTCACAATGATAAATTTACATCTCTCGGTAATCTTTTATTGCAAACAAACAAATCCATTATCAGAGACTCTGTGCACCTGAGCTATAAATCATTGAATGACCTGGGGAAAAATCCCGGCAACGCTTACATCTATGCAAGGCTGCCAAACAACCGCATAGCCGTGAGCGACATTCTGCTCTTCGCTCCTCAACTGAGGCCGCAGCTGGGCAACTACTCTAATTCGATCATCAGGTTAAATTCTACCCTCAAAGGTTACCTGCGCAACCTGGATATTCCCACCCTGGAATTAAGTGGTATTGGCAATACAGAGATGAATATCTCCGGCGTAGTGCGCGGCCTGCCTGATTTTACAAATGCTTATTTCGATCTGAAAATTAATAAACTGGCAACTACCAGGAACGATATTTTAAACTTCCTGCCTAAAGGCGCTATTCCACCCAATACAGTACGCATTCCCAGCAACATCCGGGCAAACGGTTTTATCCGCGGCAATATGAGGGACTTTGCCACGCAGATGAACATCCTTACTACAAACGGTAATGCAAACATCACAGCCAACCTCAATGAAAACGGGCGCTACAGCGCAAGCATAAGAACCACCGGCCTTGATGTGGGGCACCTCTTCTACCAGGAAAAGAATGTAGGCCGGATCACCGCCAATATCCGCGCCAACGGCTATGGATTAAATACCAAAAAATTTAACCTGGGAAACCTGTATAGCAAATTCTCCGGCAATGTCAGCAGCGCATATGTGAAAGGTTACAACTACAACAACTTTACCATCAACGGTACACTCTCCAAAGGTATTGTACAATCCGTATCAGACATACGTGATGAGAACCTGGCATTCAACCTGGTATCAACCATTAACCTTAATTCCAAGTACCCTGCTGTGCAGGCCGAGCTGGTGCTTGATACACTGAATGCCAAACAACTCGGTTTTATAAAAACGGTGTTGAATGCTAAAATGAAAATGAAAGCTTCATTTACCAACACCAACCCCGACTACCTCAACGGGACTATGACCATCACAGACATGTTCTACAGAACGGATTCTACTTCCGGCTATGCAGACAGCCTCGTGATCACAGCCATCAACCAGGGAGAATACAACCAGCTTTATGCATCGCTGGACAGCAGCGTGCGCATAAACCTGCGCGGCAATTACAAGCTTACGCAACTGCCCTCAGCATTGCAAGCTACCATTAATAAATATTACCGCCTGCCCGATTACCGCCCAAGCCCATTCTCCCCGCAGCAGCTTGAGCTGGACGGCATTATAATTCCCGACGCTACGCTGACAACAGCCATTCCCGCAATAGCAGGTTCTGATACGCTTACCTTCAGCGGCTCCTATGCATCTGCAAAAGATTTTATACAGTTCAATGCGCGTAGCAATAAAATTGTTTTTAATGAAAACAATCTTGCCAATCTTGCTATAAACTTAAACACCGAAAACGACAGCATAAAGCTGGCCGCTAACGTTGACAACATCTCTACCGGCAATCTTAAGTTAAACAAAACCGGCATTACCGGCAGCCTTGCCAACAACAACCTGGTGTTTAATGCTGCCACCAATGATGCGGAACAAAAACCCTGGTATGCAGTAGGCGGAACTGTAACTACAGATGGCAATGCCTATAAGCTTAGCCTGAATCCTGACGGGCTTATGCTGAACTACGATCAGTGGAATATATCGCCGGATAACTACCTGCGCTATAGCAAAACAGAAGGCGTACATGCACACAATTTTACCATGAGTTCCGGTGAACAATCGCTGTCGCTTAACAGTGCAAACTTAGGTGTGAATGCGCCGCTGAATGCTACTTTCAAAAACTTTCATATAAGCACTATCACCCAGCTTGCGAACCAGAATTCCCTGCCGCTGGAAGGTACTATCAACGGCACGGCCCAGGTAAGAGACCTGATGAAACAACCCTTGTTTGTTTCTGACCTGCGCATAGATAATCTGGCATATAATAAAGACACTATCGGCAACCTGGCCATTAATGTAGATAACAACAAGGCTTCCAATATTTACTCGGCAAATATTGTACTCACCGGCAAAGGCAATGACGCCTCTATCACCGGCGACTATTATGCTGCCACGCAAAGCCTTGATATGCTTGTGGACTTGAGAAGGCTAAATCTTGAAAGCCTGAAGTCATTCGGCGGTGAGCACATCTCCGACATGGGCGGCTTTGCTACTGCCAGGCTGAAAGTAGATGGAACAGTCACAAAGCCGGAAGTAAACGGGAACATCCATTTCGACAGTGCCTATGTTGTTCCGTTTATGACGGGCGAAAGGCTTACCTTAAAGAACCAGACCATCAATGCTACGCCGCAGGGCTTCCGTTTTAATAAGTTCACACTGACAGACACACGCAACAGCGATCTTACCATTAACGGCTATGTAGCAACGAGTAACTACAAGGAATTTAATTTTGACCTGGATATCAATGCTGATGATTTCCTGGCTGTGAATGCAGAGGCTGCTGCCAAAAGATTATTCTTCGGCCAGCTGAATATAGATGCTTCCATGAAGTTAATGGGCAATATTGAATCGCCGTACCTCAGGGGAAATGTACGTGTAAATGAGAATACTGATTTCAGCATGGTGCTGCCCGGCCGTGATCCGGAGATCGAAGACAGGGAAGGCGTGGTTGTTTTTGTAAAAAAAGAAGACCAGCTCTCCTACCTTCAGGATCTGATTGCGAAAGATTCTGCAACCAACGCTACCGCGCTCAAAGGCCTGGACCTGTTTCTGAACGTAGAGACCGACACCGCCGCACAACTCTCACTGGTAATAGATGAAAGAACCGGCGATGCACTCACGCTCAAAGGTTTGGCAAGTATAGACTTCGGTATAGACCGCAGCGGTAAGATGAGCATGACGGGCAACTATGTGCTTACCCATGGCTACTACAATTTATCCTTTGCCTTTATCAGAAAGAAATTTGAAATTTTACCCGGCAGCTCCATTGTATGGACGGGCGATCCTTTAACAGCTAATATTGATATTGATGCTTCACTGCCTGTGCAGGCTGCCGCTATTGACCTGATCGCTGCCGAGTCCGGCGGAAATGTAGATGCAAAATATAACCAGTTATTGCCGTTTGAAGTTATGCTTGACCTTAACGGCGAATTAATGAAGCCAGCAATAAAGTTTGATATTGTATTGCCCGAAGAGACTTCTGCGCAATGGCCGCTGGTAGAAACCAAACTACAGGAAATAAGAGCCAATTCTTCCGAGATGAACAAACAGGTTTTTGCATTGATGCTGCTCGGCAGGTTCGTTGGCCCTAATCCGTTGCAAAGCGCCGGCGAGGCTATGAACATCGGCGCCATGGCCAAGCAGTCGGTAAGTAAACTGCTCACCCAGGAACTCAACAAGCTGGCCGACGGCCTGATCAAAGAAGTTGACCTGAACTTTGGTATCAATACCGGGCGCGACTACAGCACAGGCAAAGCTATTGACAGGACAGACCTTACCGTAGGCATTTCCAAGCGCCTGCTCAACGACAGGCTCACCATTAATGTAGGCAGCAGCTTTGCACTCGGCGGCACGGCGGGCAACCAGGCGGCCACCAACATTGCAGGCGATGTATCTGTAGAATATAAACTTACTGATGATGGCAAATACCTCATCAGGGCATACAGGAAAAATATTTATGAGGGTGTGATAGAAGGCCAGGTAGTACGTTCGGGCGTTGCCTTTGCGCTTACGCTTGACTACGATCAATTCAGGGAAATATTTGAAAGGCCGGAGAATGCTAAATTCTACAGGAAGAAAAGAAAAGCTCAGCAGAAAGAATTAAGAAATAAAAAGACAGAAGCAGAATACCTGCTCAACGAAGAGAAGAAAGAAAAAATGATGGAGTAAAAATAAACCCATGAACAAATTATTCAACATACTTGTTTTACTTTCAGTAATTGCTTCACTCACCACTTCGTGCAGCGTTACCAAAAGCCTGAAACCGGGGCAGAAACTTTATATCGGCTCAGATGTTGATTTAAAAAGATATGACAGCTCAAAGATTGTGAACAAAGAGCTGCAGGAAGAGCTCAAAAGCCTTATCCGGCCGCGGCCCAATTCGCGCGTACTGGGCGTGCCATACAAGCTGATGATATACAACGCCATCGGAGAACCTAAAAAGAAAGACGGCTTCTGGGCAAGGATGCGCAATAAATACGGCGAAGCGCCGGTGGTGATCTCGGATGCTGCACTGGAAAAAAACCGGCAGATACTTGGCAACAGGCTGGAAAACAGGGGATATTTTAAGAATACCGTGCTGCTGGATTCTGTAGTAAAGGATAAAAAGCTCAAAGCTAAATACACAGCGCTCCTGGGTGAACAATATACATTCAGGGAATATAATTTTGAAACTGACTCATCGCAGATAGGCAATGATATTGAAGATGTAGCCAAACGCATGCCAGAGCGCAGGAAAGGCAATGCCTACAGCCTGGAAACAATTACCCGCGACCGCGAGCGAATAGATGACAGGCTGAAGCAGAGGGGATACTATTATTTCAATCCCGATTATTTACTGGCTTTCGTAGACTCAACGGTAGGCAACCACCAGGTAGATGTTGATGTGAAAATAAAACCATCCACACCGGAAAAAGCTTTGCAGCAATACAGGATCCGGGACATCTATGTGTTTACCAATTATGATATAAAAACAGATACCACTTATTACATTGATGCTGCACGCCTCAACAGTATGAACAATACTGATACAGCACAGCATTTGCATATCATTGATCCTGACAGGAATTTCAGGACCGTAGTATTTGACAGGACACTGGGCTTTAAACCGGGCGACCTGTACAACAGAAGCGCACATAGCCTTGCACTGAACAGGCTCACCAACCTCGGCACTTTTAAATTTGTACGGGCCAACTTCCAGGAGGTGGATACGGTTTCCACAGGCGGCAACTGGCTGAATACCTTTTATTTCCTTACTCCTGCACAAAAAAAATCTATCCGTTTTGAAGTTTCGGGTTTTGTAAAATCAAACAACTCAAACGGCGCCGAGCTTTCGGTAAACTGGCGGCACAGGAATCTTTTGAAAGGTGCTGAAAAATTTACGGCAAGAGCTTACGGTAGCGTGGAGCAGCAGGTAATGAAAGGTATAAAAAACATCGGCACCCGCAAGATCGGTGGAGAAATGTCGCTGGAGATCCCGAGGCTGCTCGGCCGCTTCAGTTGGGATACATCCAATGCATTCCTGCCCAAGACACTCATCAGCGCAGGCTATGAGCGTTTTATAAGAACCGACCAGTATAGTTTAAATTCTTTCAACGCCAATTATGCCTACATCTGGAAGCCAACGGTGAACAAGGAACACAAGCTGGATGTGGTGAATTTTGTGTACGTGCGTCCGAGCAATATAGACAGCAATTTTCAGAAAAGACTGGATACCAGCGTGATACTGAGACGCAGCCTGGAGCAACAATTTATACTGGGTTCCATACACAACTTTACCTACAATACCCAGGCATTGCCCAACCGCAGAAGACACAATTTTTACCTGAATACCAACCTGGATGTGGCCGGCAATATTTTAGGATTAGCCACAGGCGCCAACATCCGAGAGGACAAAGAAAAACATATTTTCAAAACACCTTTCTCGCAATACATCCGCGGTGAAGTAGATTTCAGGCACTACCTTCGTTTTTCAAACACGCTTAACCTTGCAAGCCGCGCCATTGTAGGTGCAGGCTATGCGTACGGCAACAGCTATACCTTACCCTTTGTAAAAAGCTTTTTTGCAGGCGGGCCTAACGATATCCGTGCATTCATGATACGCTCACTTGGTCCCGGATCTTACTACGCAGGCAATCCCAGGCTGAACAGAATTTACGTAGGAGACCAGCCCGGTGAAATGAAGATAGAATTCAACACAGAGATCAGGAAAAAATTTGCCAATATATTTGAGTTCGCATTTTTTATAGATGCAGGAAATACCTGGTTGCTGCGCGAAGATAGCACCAGGCCGGGCGGAAAAATATCATCCAACTTCCTGAAAGAATTTGCTATCGGCGCAGGCCCGGGCATCAGGTTAGACCTCAGCATTCTTTTACTACGGCTCGATGTGGGTATCCCTGTAAGAGGCCCAGTGCACGGCGAAAACCGGTTCGACTGGCATTTTAAAAGAATGGAGTGGGAATGGCTGAAGAACAACTGGGTATGGAATATTTCCATCGGCTACCCGTTTTAAGGCTGTTTCCTCCTCAGGCTTATTCCAGGAACAATTCATCTGCATCTTCCAGCAGGCGCATGTCTACTGTATCTGAGCCCGCAATACCTTCTATTGATCCGCGGATGTGGGTAGCATTGAGCAGTACTTTTTCTAATTGTTTTTCGCGTTGTTTCCAGATCCGTTCCATGGCATCGCGCTCTTTCTGGATATTTATTTTCATGGCCATAAAGCCTTCGCGAATAGCTTTCCATTGCTGTACAAACTCATTGCCTGTAAGATAGTCGTAAAGCATCACCATCTTATCGCCCTTATTTTCTTGGCTTTTGCGTGCATCTGCCACTTTCAGTATGCCGCTGCGCAGCAATAAAACCACGCTGCGCACTTCTGCAAACGTGCAGATATACACACCATCGCGCTCGCCGAAACGCTCCATATCTTTGGGTAAGACCTGTGTAACTATCAAACCAATATCAGCATTCAGGCTGCGCATGTCGGCTTTCAGTTTCTCTACCCATTCATTGGCAAACGCCTTGGTGCGCTTGCTTTCAAAAATAATTTTACCCGCTTCCTGGCCAAATTGGTTGCGCACAACCAGCACACAGTCTGCGCCTACAACTCCTTTGCCAATTTCTTCCACTCGGTCAAAGGGGAATGTGGTGCGTAATATTTCTTCCAGCTCCAGCTCCTGCACTTCGCCCTGTAATTGCATGCTGCCCTGCTCGGCCTTACGTTTCATTTCTTCAGCCAGTTTTTTCTGGTCTTCCAGCTGTTTTTTTAGTTCTTTTATCTGCAGATTGTGCTGCTCGTCTTTCAGCGCGTTTTTTTCCAGTTCTTCTTTTTGCAACTGTTCTTTCAGCAGCTCGCGCTCCTGCAGCAACTGACGCTGTACCAAGAGTTCCAGTTCTGCTTCTTTTATTTTTAAAGCTTTTTCTTTATGCAAAAAATCCAGCTCTTTCTTGCGCGATTCTTTCAGCTTTTCTTCCTGTTCTCTGGCTGTGACTTCCAGCATTTTTATTTTATGCTCATAGTCGGCAAAGAACTCTTTACGCAGTTCTTCACGCTGTTTTTCCTGTTGTTTAGTAAGCTCCTCTTTCAACATTTTTTCAAAAGATTCCTGCTGTTTTTCAGCCTGCTTTTTCAATGCCTCTTCCATGTCGCGGTATGCTTTTTCCTTTTGCTTAAACTCTTCTTCTTTTCTTTGTTTAAACTTCATCATTTCCTCGCGGTAAGTTTGCTTTTCTTTTTCCAGCAGGTCCTTCACTTCATCTTTGAGTGCATCTTCCAGGGGAAATTCAAAAGCGCAGGTTGGACATTTTATTTTTTTAGGCATAACTTTTCTTTGCTGCAAATTAAATCAATTTTTGCTAAATAAATTAGCGAGCCGCACGGGGTGCGGTATTTTATTTTTCTTTATAAAATTTGAATGGTTGGTTGTATTTTTTTGTTAATAACCTTTTACCGTATGCTAATGTGGCTATATTGCATATGCTTATTAAAGAAAAACTATAAAAAATTTCCCGGAGAGAAGCTTACCAAAAAGCTTATTCTGCTATATGTTTCAATTAAATGCTTGTTTATGAATCGTAAGGCATACTGCATATACAGGTATGATTATTTGGCGCTTCCCGATAACTACGGGAGTCATTAAAAACATAAATAACACATAAAATCATCATACAGTATTAAGTATCTATACCAGCCGACATATGCGTATTCAATCTAAAAGATCTGTGAGAACTGGAAAAATAAATAATATACACACATGAAATAACCATAAAGATTAGGAATCTATACCAACCGAGGATGATAATAAAGATTAAGGTTTTGGTTATTCCATGTGACAAACAGAAAAAATTAAATATTAACACATGAAATAGCCATAAGCAAAGTTGCATACCAACCGCGGATGAATAAAGGTTATTCCATGTGACCATTAAAAACAGCCGCAAAGCGGCGCACTAAAATAATACACATGAAATAGCCATAAAGATCAAGAATCTATACCACCGCGAATGAATATGGAATCTAAAAAATGGCTATTCTATGTGACAACTGAAAAACAAATAACTATACACACATGAAATAGCCATAAGCAAGGTTGCATACCAACCGCGAATGAATGAAGGCTATTCCATGTGACCATTAAAAACAGCCGCAAAGCGGCGAACTAAAAAATATACACATGAAAAAAACTTTACAGGCAGAAAATAGCATTGACACCTGGTTTAAGCAGTACTACGATGAGCTGTATGCATTCGCTGTAAAGCAGACCAATTGTACATCTCAGGCTAAAGACCTGGTGCAGGAAACTTTCATAGCTGCCATTCAATCATTAGATTCCTTTAAAAATCTCAGCGCTCCGAAAACATGGCTGTATTCTATTTTAAAAAGAAAAATAATTGACAGTTACAGGGCCGGGAATAAGTATATACTTCAGGAAAATGTGGAAGATGATATTGATACCCAAGAGGCACACCTCTTAGACAACCATGATTTCCTGCGCTGTCTGAAGCGGGCGCTGGCCTCGCTGCCAAGGCAATGGCGAAGAATTGTGGTAGCTAAGCACTATCATGGTAAATCTCCAGAGCAAATATGCGAAGAATTTGACATATCTATGCAAAATTACTGGCAAATCATGCATCGCGCCAAATTGCAGCTTAAAAAACAGATCAGTAAGTTTTAGTTTCTTTTGCATTAAGTCTAATTTTTAAATAAAGCTTATAAACTTATCTCAAACTTTAAAAACAGCTGTCAGTATTACTTTCAGGGTGCGTCTAATTAAGGTAGACAGGCTGCTTTGCCTTATAGCAAAGTAGAAACAAATTTAAAACGCAGATGCTGCTGACAGATCAAAAGCATCTAAGTAAACAAAAAGGAAAAACGATGAAAAAGACATTTAAATTATTATTGGCAGGGTGCTTATTGACGGCCGGATTTGCCTTCGCGGGAGAAAATTACACAGATCATAACAACAACATGATGGTAACAGATACAATTATCCCTGTAGAAGAGGCTCCTGATACAACAGGCCTAATTCCCGACACAACAGTGACACCCATTGACACAACACAGGCTTTACCAGTAACAACAGAAGAAGTTGAAGAATAAATATTCTTCATTTCCTGTCGGAAACGGTTATTTACCTTAGTAAATAGCCGTTTTTTTTATTTGTAAATATTTATTTCCACCTCACCGTTTTCTGTGATAGCTGCCCTGTACATACCCGCGGTATTAAATGGCATAGCCATATTACCGTCTTTGTCTAAAGCAATCATACCTCCATCTCCGCCCATAGCTCCGATCTCGTCTATCACTTCCCGGGCTGCAGCCTGTACACGCTTGTCTTGGTATTGCATTTTAGCTGCCACTGTACGTGCAGCAGTTGAGCGTATAAAAAACTCTCCCCAGCCCGTGCAGGAAATACCTACCTGTTCATTGGCATACGTGCCTGCGCCGATTATCGGGCTATCGCCGATTCTGCCGTACCTTTTGTTGGTCATGCCGCCGGTGGAAGTACCTGCTGTAATATTGCCGTGTTTGTCTATGGCAACGGCGCCCACAGTGCCAAACTTATTGTCTGCCGGTGGTTGCAGTTGCTGATGGGTTATTTTCTTTTCGCGCTCTGCTTTTAGCACACGCTGTAAAGCATTCCAGGTTTTTTCTGTACGAAAATAATCCGGCTTCACAATTTGCAACCCTTTTGCTGCTGCAAATTTTTCAGCGCCTGTACCGCTCAGCATCACATGGTCTGATCGCTGCATAACTGCTATGGCTGCTTTGATAGGATTTTTTATAGTATGTACGCCGGCCACTGCTCCGGCTGTCTTGTCTTTACCGTACATTACAGAAGCATCCAATTCATTTTTACCATCATGTGTAAACACGGCGCCTTTACCCGCATTGAACAAAGGGCTGTCTTCTAAGATTACTATAGCTGCGGAAACCGCATCAACACTGGTTTTGCCGGCTTGCAACTGAGCGTAACCCGCAAGGATTGCTTCTTGTAATTTATCTGTATATAATTTTTCAACCTGCGGCGACATTTTTTCTTTAAGAATAGTACCTGCGCCACCGTGAATCACCATCACGTATTTTTTCTGTGCAAAAATATGTACGGTAAGCAGCAGCCCTGCAAACAAGAGTATAGCATTTTTAAGCAGGCAACGACGAGGGAAAAAAGTGCGGTAAAAGTTCATAGTAATTTTTTATGAAGTTACTAAACAGGTGCTGTTGATAAATGAATCGGGAAAGAAAGTGCGGAGGAGGAGACTCGAACTCCCATGTCCTGAGGACACTACATCCTGAATGTAGCGCGTCTACCATTTCGCCACCTCCGCATAAAAAATTGTATAAGAGCATAAAAGCAGGGTGCGGAGGAGGAGATTCGAACTCCCACACCCTTTCGGGCGCTACCACCTCAAAGTAGTGCGTCTACCAGTTTCGCCACCTCCGCTACTTTTATGGAAAGGCAAATTTACGCTATTGATTTTATTTTAAAAAACAAAATAAATAAATTGTATATTTGGTCAGATATATCAACCTATATAACTGTAAAACAACCTATTAAACCTGATGGAGAAACTGTCTGCGCCGGCTCGTCTTTTCGATATTGTAGATATACAGCTACAAAAATTTCCGAAAGATGATATGCTTTGCCTTAAGGAAAAAAATAAATGGCGGTACTACAGCACCCGTGAGGTGAAGGAAACTGCGGCAAAATTAAGCGCGGGCTTATCGCAATCGGATATCGGCTTTAAAGACAATACGCCCGAAGGTGTTGATAAAGTTGTAGTCATCAGCAACAACAGGCCGGAATGGATCATACTAGACCTGGCCGTGCAGCAAATAGGCGCAGTTATCGTGCCCGTTTACCCTACAACAAATCCTACAGAGCTGAATTTTATCCTGCAGGAGTCCGGGGCAAAACTGGTATTTATTGATGATGAAGAAATGCTGGACCGATTTGATACTGCCATTTCTGAAGTTACTACCGTGCAAAACGTATATACTTTCAGTAAAACGAGGGCCAAACACTGGACAGAATTACTGGTAGACCTGACTCCTGAAATTTCACAAAAGGTAGAAGAAACCAAGGCATCCATAACCTCCGAAAGAATTGCTACCATCATCTATACATCAGGCACCACGGGCCTTCCAAAGGGCGTGATGCTTTCGCACAGCAATATTATATCCAACCTGCTGATCGATAAACAAGATCTGCCGTTTCCGGATGCACCGGAATACAAAGCGCTAAGCTTTCTGCCACTCAACCATATTTTTGAGCGCGTAGCCAATTATTTTTACATGATCAGCGGTGTAAGTATTTACTATGTAACTGATATTTCCCGGATCGGCGATTACCTGAAAGAAGTAAAGCCCGACGTATTTACTACCGTACCTCGCTTGCTTGAAAAAGTATTCAACAAAATCATGGCCAGCGGCCACAACCTGAAAGGCATTAAGAAAAAAATATTCTTTTGGTCTATAGGCCTTGCCCAGAAATACGATAACGTGAAGAAGCCGGGAAAGCTCTACAAGTTGCAACTGCGCATTGCAGATAAGCTTGTCTATTCCAAATGGAGAAAGGCTTTGGGCAATAATTTAAAATTTATTATCGCCGGCGGCGCTGCATGCCAGGAGCGGCTTTTGCGTATATTCCACGCGGCAAAAATTCCTGTATATGAAGGCTACGGGCCTACAGAAAACAGCCCGGTAATTTCGGCAAACAGGAGAGTTGATAATGAAATGAGGTTTGGCACAGTGGGCGTGCCCTTCGGCGGTCAGAAAGTAAAGCTGGGTGAAGACGGAGAGATCTGTGTAAAAGGCCCGTGCGTAATGATGGGCTATTATAAAAATCCCGAACTTACTGCCGAGACGATCATAGACGGGTGGCTGCATACCGGCGACATTGGCATATGGGTAGAAGATAAATACTTAAAAATTACGGATCGTAAGAAAGAGATATTTAAAACCAGCGGCGGTAAATACGTGGCCCCGCAACCTATAGAAAACAAACTGAAAGAAAGCGCGCTGATAGAACAGGCCATAGTGGTAGGTGAAGGTGAAAAGTTTGTGGGGGCGCTGATTGTGCCTGCCTTTGAGAACCTTAAATCTTATATGCTGCACAAAGGGCTTACTTACACTACTAATGAAGATGCCATTAAAGATAAGGACATTATCAACGCTTATACCAAAATAATTACGAAAGCCAACAAAAACTTCAACAAGGTAGAGCAGATAAAAAAATACAAGCTGCTCACGGCGGAGTGGGGTGTGGATACGGGTGAATTGTCTCCCAAACTCAGCCTCAGGAGAAAAATTATTATGGATAAGTACAAAAAAGAAATTGAAGAGATCTACGCTAGTTAACCCGGGAGTTCAGATCCTTGTAGCGAAGGTTGCTGTAACCCATCAGGTCGGCTTTTACGCTGCCTACAGATAAAGCGCTCTCAATCCTCAGGGGCACACGGTTGCCGTCGTCGCTGAACCAGATAGTCATTTTTTCACCTCCTGAAAATGTATTGCCTTTTACCAGCAGGGGCTTTACCTTAATGGCCTTAAATTTCCCAAATTTGGTAGAAACAGTTTCTTTACCTGCATAGCGGATGTACAGGTTATGCACTTTCTCATCTATGACAATGGTGAAAGGGATCTTCTGGCCGGCGCTGTATTTTGCGTAATCGATATTGCGTGCATTGTAAACGGCAGCTACCACATCGAGCGTGCAGTCGGGCACTTTAATTGTTTTATTGGAAGAGGTTACTGTATTGGCTGTATTGTTGAATGTGTAATTTTCGTTGCTTGTATATTTCCCCTCCTGTACGCTTCTTACAAATTTCTGTGATTGCAGGTCAGTTGTGGTCATATAAGTTTCGTAGGAATCTCTTACCTTGAATATCCAGTCGTAACTTGAGAGTGTTCTGCCATACGCTTTTGCGTGGTATACAGGCTTTCCGTTGAGGGTAGTCTGGTTGGTAGTAAGTGTGAGTGTGCCGGCCTGTACATAAATGCCCAATGCGGAATAATACACTTTAATGGTCAGTGATTCTCCGTCAGAAAAAGCAGTATTTTTCATGCCGCAGAAATTAGCGGCTTCCAATAGGTCGGCAGCAGGAATGCTGTCTTTTTGGGCCACCTGTAATGCAGATAAAGCCGTAGCAGCAATTAAACAAAGTATAGCCAGGTTTCTTTTCATCCGTGTATCTTTTAATATTTTCATTTGTTTCCCGATAGTCATCGGGAGTTTCATTTTCTTGTATCTTTTGTTTCCGCAGCAACCCCGGAAAATACCTGTAAGAAATTATGAAACGCTTATTATCAGTAGTTGCTAAATGTCCTATCATTTTTGAACATTCTAATATATAATAGTTTAAATGCCATTTTTTTTAAATATCCTTACCGTAAGTACAAAGAGGCTGCCAATTATAGCAGGGATAATAAGATTTATCAGCCAGATAAAAACGGTGGTGCTTATAATGCCGATGGCATTTTTACTAAGCATCCCGAATATCCTCAGGCTGACTTCTCCCCGTACGCCAAGCTCTGCAATGGGAATCGTAGGCACAATAGCAATCAATAAAAACATCACGCAAATGCCGGCCACAGCATTCATTAACGGCATTTCTACTTTAAAGATCTCGAACATTAAGATATACTGTACTATAAAAACAGCATACCGTAACAGTGATAAAAATAATACTTTAAATAAAGTTTTATAATCAAATTCTGTTAAAGCTTGAATAAATACGCGGTGCCGCTTTACAAAAGGAATGTAAGAGAAAAGGCTTGTGACCCAGCCTATCTTGAAATAAAGAAAAAAGAAAAACAGCGTGGCCAGAATCAATACGTACATGAGCGCGCGAAACCAAAAATCAGACAAACCTGTAGACGCAATTACCAGTACATCATGATTGATAAAATACACCAGCGCTGCCAGCCCCGTGACCAAGGTAATGAGCAACTGCGACAAGCTGCCCATAATGCTTACCGCTATGGATTTTAGCCTGTTGCCCTGGTTGAGATAGAGCATCCTGCCAAGGTATTCGCCCATGCCGTTGGGAATAAACAAACCAAAGGACAGGCCAGACAGCACTGCTTTAAAGCCTGTATAAATGCTTACCTGTTGCACGGGCCGTATAAGCACCTGCCATTTCCTGGCTTCCAGCGTCCAGTTTACAATCATCAGCAATACCATGAGCAGCAGCAGAAGCCATTGGTCGGCAATGGAGTTTTTTATGATCTTCCAGGTTTCGGGTAAATTTTCCTGTTGCTTTATCTTATTGAAAATAGAGAAAGAAAGTATTACAAACAGTAGCGGCCCCACTACGTAGTTGATCCATATTTTGTATTGCTTCTTCAGGAAATTTTTTTGCAAAAATAGGTTGTTTATATGAATGAAACTGCTACCCGATTCATAAGCAATAATTTAAGGAGTATAAGATCCCGGGGAAAAATTAAAAACTACAACTTACATGTTTCTATTTTTGGAAACTTTTTGTACCTTTTTATTATTATTAACTGCTGTGAAATATTTTGAGATAAAATTTTTAAAAGAAGCCAGGTAGTTTTTAAAGTATCTTGACGCTAAAGTCAGGAGAAAAATATTTTACAACATTGATTTATCCGGCCGCGCACAATGATCCGAACTTATTTAAAAACTTAATGAACATATATGGGAACTTAGAACCAGATATGGAGGGGCGCAGATACAGGCTTCTGGCATTTTGGGACACATCTGAAAGGTGAGCAAAGCCCCTGCGAGGGAAACTGCAAGCAGCGCTACAATAGATACCATTCTCAAAGTATGTAAAGCTTTGAAAGCCGATATTAATTTTAATGTAAGAATTGAAAACGATTATATACAATAGGCATAGCGCTTTTTTAAGCGCTATCTCACACCCGGCAGGGATGGCAGCGGCATCCTTTGCGCAACGCAGTGGAGCAAAGATACAGCGTACAGCCCGCCCGCCGGCAACAAAATTTACATTTCAAACACACGACTTACTTTTTGCCTGTTGCTAAATTTTGTACCTTGCAGCCCTATGCGCAATTACCTGAAAGGACTGAATGAGAATCAATATCTGGCGGCCACACACATGAACGGGCCGCTTATGATTGTGGCCGGCGCCGGCAGCGGTAAAACCAAAGTACTTACCACCCGTATTGCTCACCTGATGGCCGAAGGCGTAGATGCATTCAACATCCTGGCGCTGACTTTTACCAATAAAGCCGCCGCCGAAATGAAGGAGCGTATAGAGCATATGCTGGGCAATAACGAGGCACGAAACCTGTACATCGGTACCTTTCACAGTGTGTTTGCGCGCATCCTGCGCGGCGAAGCCCACAGGCTGGGCTACCCCAACAGTTTTACCATCTACGATACAGACGATTCCAGAACGGTGATCAAACAGGTGCTGAAAGAAATGCAGCTCGACGATAAACATTACAAGCCCAATACCGTGCACTCCAGGATCTCGCAGGCCAAGAATGCGCTGGTAGGCCCACTGGAATATGCACAGGACTACTACATACAGCAGGAAGATATGCGCGCCAATAAACCGGCGCTGGCCAAGATCTATAAAGCCTACTGCGACCGCTGTTTTAAAAACGGCGCCATGGATTTTGACGACCTGCTGCTGAAAATGTATGAGCTGCTGAATACTTTCCCCGAAGTGCTCCACAAATACCAGAAAAAATTTAAATACATCCTGATAGACGAGTACCAGGATACCAACCCCGTACAGTACCAGATAACCAAGCTGCTGGCTGCCATGTACGAAAATATCTGCGTGGTGGGCGATGATGCACAAAGCATCTACAGCTTCCGCGGCGCTACCATTGAAAACATACTGCAGTTTCAGAAAGACTATGACGATGTGCAGGTAATAAAGCTGGAACAAAACTACCGAAGCACCCGCAACATCATCAGCGTGGCCAACTCAGTGATCCAGAAAAACATTGGCCAGATACCTAAACAGCTGTGGACAGAAAATAATGACGGTGAGAAAATAAAACTGGTACGCACACTCACCGACAACGACGAAGCCAAGTTTGTATCCAACACCATACAGGAAGAAAGGCTGCGCAACCACTTCAACAATAAAGATTTTGCCATCCTGTACCGCACCAATGCGCAAAGCCGTGCCTTTGAAGAAAACCTGCGCCGTATGGGCATACCCTACAGGATCTACGGCGGCCTGAGCTTCTACCAGCGCAAGGAAATAAAAGACTTTATTGCTTATCTGCGCGTAACGGTGAACCCGGCAGACGAGGTGGCGCTGGAGCGCATCATTAATTACCCTGTGCGCGGCATCGGGAAAACCACCATTGAAAAACTACAGACACAAGCCAGCAACAATAAAACCACCGTGTGGGAAATATTGCAGCGGGCAGGCGAGTTTGGCTTCCGTGCGGGCACGCTGGATGCCATTAATAATTTCGTGGTGATGATAAAATATTTTCAAAGCCTGCTGGAAGACAAATCTGCCTACGATGTGGCCATGCAGATAGGCAAGCATACCAACCTGGTAAAAGAACTGTTTTCCGATAAAACCCAGGAAGGGCTTCAGCGCTATGAAAACATACAGGAGTTGCTCAACTCCATAAAAGAATGGGTAGATACACAACAGGACCTGTCTCAGATAGACGAAGAGGGCACTGTGCTGGAAGAAGTAGATACAGAGATAGCTAAAAATGCCACTTCGCTTGCTGCCTACCTGCAACAAATCACGCTGCTGACAGATGCAGACGAAAAAGATAAGGACGGTACGGGAGATATGGTAAAATTAATGACGATCCACGCAGCCAAAGGCCTGGAGTTTCCGGTGGTGTTCGTAGGCGGTGTGGAAGAAAGTATTTTCCCCAGCGGCTTAAGCATCAATACCCGGGAAGAGCTGGAAGAAGAACGCAGGCTCTTTTACGTGGCTGTAACCCGCGCCAAGCAAAAGCTCTGGCTGTCTTACGCCAATACGCGCTACCGTTTCGGCAATATCATCAACAACGAGCCCAGCCGTTTTATCAGTGAAATGCCCGACGAGTTTATTGACCGTTCCTATGCCGGCGGCAACTCTTCTAACTTTGCCGGCAATGCATTTGAACGCATGAACCGCAGCGGCTTCGGCGGCTATAACAATGCCACCCAGGCAGAAAAAAGATACGGCCCGCCACCCAAAAAAAACGTATTGCCTACACAGGCGCCCAAAGCCAATAAAATTGTAGAACACAGGCCTTCAGCCGATTTTGTCCCCAGCGATACATCCACCTTACAGGAAGGTCACAAAGTAGAGCATGCTAAATTCGGTTTCGGTACAGTACAGAAAATGGAAGGCGCCGCGCATAACCGCATTGCCACAGTGATGTTTGAAAACAACGGCGAGAAAAAAATTATGCTGAACTATGCCAAGTTGAGGATTATTGGTTAGGGAGGCGTTGGACGAAGTGCGCAGATCATAGTGAGATTATTTGTGTAATTGTGTATTTGTGTATTAATCTGTTCTTCCGGAATTCGCTCTTCGGGATTTTTACAGCCATGTCTGGTGTTATTACCTGACACCTAAGTTAACTATTGACCTCCATGTTGTTTGTTGCACATTTTACAGCAGTGTCACGTGTTTTTCTAATACTTAGCCTTCTCTTCGGAATTTGTGATCCCAAAGCAGTACCGGGATTTGAAATCTCCTGTAGACTGAGATAATAATTCCAGAAAATATCACAGCATGACAACAAATAATTCTTTTGCCTTTTTTTGTGGCAAAACCAAAAGCTTCATCTTTTACCGGGGTCACAACTCAACTCCGACCGAAAAATCTTATCTTAACCGAGTGAAATTGAGGTAAATTTGTAGATGAAAATCTACTTGGCATTCTTGAATATTAATGAAACAATAAACAGCCGTGAACATTCTAAAAGAATTGAAACCAAGAAAGGCATTGAATAAAGCCTTCTTAAAAGTAAAACCAAACAGGACTGAAATTGAAAGTTTCAAAGCCAATCTCATAACTTTACTTGACAGGACAAATGACTCAGAAAGCGAAGAGTTTCATAAAAACCTTGTCATTGACTTTTTAAAGAAAACCTATTACGACCCAAACCATTTTATAAATACCAAAGGTAGAAACGACCTTGTTATTCACAGCGGACAAAATGCAGGCTCAACAGTTGGAGTGATCATTGAAGCCAAAAAACCGACCAATAGAGCGGAAATGATTACCACCAAACGAATAAATGCAAAAGCATTTCAGGAATTAGTGCTGTATTACCTGCGTGAGAGAATTACACACAAAAACCTTGAAGTAAAACATCTGGTGGCTACCAACATAAACGAATGGTTCATTTTTGATGCTACCCTATTCGACAGGCTTTTTGCTCAAAACAAAAATCTTGTAAAACAATTTGTCGACTTTGAAGGCTTGCGCTTGGCAGATAAAAAAACCGATTTTTTCTACAAACAAATTGCCGAACCGTTTATCCACAGCACTACTGCTGAAATTGAATTTACCTATTTCAACATTCAGGATTTTCAAAAACCGTTGCGCAATGCCGACAAAGCAGACGACAATTCGCTGATTGCTTTATTCAAATTGTTGTCGCCGGAGCATCTTTTAAAACTTCCGTTCGCCAACGACAGCAACAGCCTTGATAAACGCTTTTACAGCGAGTTGTTGCACATCATCGGCTTGAACGAAACCAAAGAAGGAAGTAAAAAACTGATTGAACGAAACAAAGCAGGTGAACGACACACAGGAACAATCTTGGAAGATGCCGTCATTCAGCTTGACAGCTTAGATAAACTCAGCCGATTGGAAAAACCAAACCAATTCGGCAACACACAACAAGAGCGACTTTTTAATGTTGCTCTTGAACTTTCGATTACCTGGATAAACCGCATTTTGTTTTTGAAGTTGTTGGAAGCACAACTCATTACCTATCACAAAGGCGACAAATCTTTTTCGTTTCTCAATCTTGACAAAATCAAGAACTATGACGACCTGAACAGCTTGTTTTTTCAGGTATTAGCTCGAAAATTTGATGAACGAAACGACGATGTAAAAAAGGCATTTGAAAAAGTACCGTACTTAAATAGTTCGCTTTTTGAACCAACCGATATTGAACAGGTTACTTTGTTTATCAGCAATTTGAAAGACGATAAAACCATTCCGATTTTTTCGCAAACTGTGCTGAAAGACCAGCAAGGCAAAAAACGGACAGGCAATATTTCTACGCTTCAATATCTATTTGAATTTTTAGATGCTTATGATTTTGGAGCCGAAGGCGGAGAAGAAATTCAGGAAGACAACAAAACGCTGATTAACGCTTCGGTGCTCGGATTGATTTTCGAGAAAATAAATGGCTACAAAGACGGTTCGTTTTTCACGCCCGGTTTCATCACCATGTATATGTGCCGTGAAACCATTCGCAAAGCCGTTGTGCAGAAATTCAACGAAAGCAAAAAATGGAATTGCACAACGCTTGAAGAACTTTACGACAAAATAGAAGACCGAAAAGAAGCCAACAAAATTGTAAACAGCATCAAAATATGCGACCCTGCCGTTGGTTCAGGACACTTTTTAGTTTCGGCACTCAATGAAATGATTGCCGTTAAAAACGACTTGAAAATTCTGCAAGACCGTGACGGAAAACGCCTGAAAGAATATCAGGTAGAAGTGGTAAATGATGAATTGATTGTAACAGACGAAGAAGGAGAACTTTTTGAATACAACCCAAGCAACAAAGAAAGTCAGCGCATACAGGAAACACTTTTTCATGAAAAGCAAACCATTATTGAAAACTGCCTTTTCGGTGTGGACATCAATGCCAACTCGGTAAAAATTTGCCGTTTGCGTTTGTGGATTGAGCTTTTGAAAAATGCGTATTACAAGAACGCCACCGAACTTGAAACTCTTCCGAACATTGACATCAACATAAAATGCGGTAACTCTTTAGTAAGCCGTTTTGCCATTGATGCCGACTTGAAACAAGCCTTGAAAAAAAGCAAGTGGACGATTGACAGCTACCGAATAGCTGTTGACACTTACCGCAACGCTGAAAGCAAGGAACAGAAAAGAGAAATGGAACGGTTGATTGCCGACATTAAATCGGATTTCAGAAGTGAAATTTCGTTGAACGACCCGAAAGTAAAGAAACTACGTAAACTTTCAGGCGACTTGTATCAAATGACCAATCAGGGGCAACTTTTTGAAATGAGCAAAAAAGAAAAAGCGGATTGGAACAAGAAAGTACAGCAGCTCAGCGCAGAAATCAAGAAGCTCGAAACCGAAATTGAAGAAATAAAAGCCAACAAGATTTTTGAAAATGCTTTTGAGTGGCGTTTTGAATTTCCCGAAGTGCTGAATGATGAGGGCGATTTTGTGGGATTTGATGTGGTTATTGGAAATCCGCCTTATGGTCTATTTAATAAAAAACAGAATAAGAAAGTTGCTTTAACAACAGACGATTTAACAATAGAACTACTTAAAAACAAATATCCTGAAGCTACAGGTGGCGTAATAAACGCAGCAAGAATATTTTTAGCATTTAGT
Organism: Haoranjiania flava; assembly: GCF_025631005.1. Lineage (NCBI taxonomy): Bacteria > Pseudomonadati > Bacteroidota > Chitinophagia > Chitinophagales > Chitinophagaceae > Haoranjiania > Haoranjiania flava. Next base: position 37,963 of record NZ_JAOTPL010000003.1, on the reverse strand, counting down.
TATACAATAAGTTCAGACATTGGATTTCAATGTATGATTATCCCTTACGGAATTTTAACAGATACAACATCAGTAAATTTAAGAAAGCATATTTTTTTAAACCACTCTTTAATAAAAGTAGATGCTTTCCCTGAAAGAGACAATGCAAGCAGAAGGGTTTTTGAAGATGTTAAAATGTCAACAGCAATCCTATTAACATCCAAAAGAAAAGCGGATAATTTATTTGATATTGGAATTTCCTACGACAGAACAATAAGTAATAATCGTTCTAATTTTAGTGCAAACGACTTAATAAAACTAAACTCAGACTTAGTTCAGATTCCGTTAACTGACACCAAATCTTTTAATTTATTGGTAAAAGTTTATTCCACAAACAATGTAGTTAAACTTGGTAGCATATCACCTTGTTTAACAGGAGAAATAGATATGACATTTGGCAAACCTGCAATGACACAAAACCAATCAGATGCTATGTTGTTAAAAGGAGTTCAATTAGACAGGTTTATCGTTAAAACAAAAAAAGAACAAATCTCTCAAGGCGAAATTGAATTCGTCAATTTGAAAAAATTATCAATTATTATTTCGGACAAAAAACTTTCTGATACTTCAAAACGAAGAATTGCATTGCAAGGTTTAACGGGAGTAAATGAATCAAGAAGGATTAAAGCGAATATTGTTGATAGTAATATATTTTTAGCCAATTCTTGCAACTACTTATTGGAACCTTCAAATTGCAAATTAGAATTATTGCTTTGTTGGTTAAACTCTAATCTTCTAAATTTCATTTTTAAAGCACGTAGCACTAGTAGTAACGTAAACGGATACGAAGTTGACAACTTACCATTTTGTTTTAGTGAATATGATAGCGAATTAATTGAAATTACTAATGCCATAATATCTAAAAAATCAATTAACATCAATTCAGATACTTTTGACTTAGAAAGAAAAATCGACCAAATTATTTATGGTATTTTCAAATTGACGGAAGAAGAAATTAAAATAATTGAGAACGCATAAATGATAACAGCTTTAATCATATTAGGAATTCTGACAGTGTTTATCATTGGCTTTGTTCAGGTTTACAATCGACATTCGAGAGTTGTAAAGAAAATTGATTTTGCAGGAGAATACAGAAATAAATTTGTTGAGTTTGCTAACAAGTATTTTCAAACTTATGACCGCTACAGCCGTTCAGGAGACTTTGATGGTGAATTATATGTTTGGTTAACAATGAACGTTAGCAAAATTCAAAGCAACTTAGGAACATTTGGTGTAATGGACTACATAGCACCATTTCAGACATACAGAGTTTCTAATTATCAAATCGTAATTAATACAATACCGAAATTTAGAGACGGCTCTGTAAAGGACTTTGACACTAATTCTGTTGACGATTGTTTGTTAAGATATATCGGCTATTTAAAAGAATACAGCCAAGCCACCCAAAAGAACTTGAGAAATCCGATTGTTTGGTTCCGTGAAGGTTTCAGGGAGATTTTAAGCGTTCCAATTTTTATACTCAGTTGGTTTGGCATCATCAGTAATCGGACAGTTAACTCAATAAAAGACAGTTTGATTTACAAAGTAATTGCAGGTCTTATTGCCTTGGTGACACTTGTAAGCGGACTTGTAACAATTGTAGTTGGTTACGAACAAGCATTAGAGTTTGTAAACAGACTTTTAGGAAAATGAGTATAGACATTCACGTTACGCAAGGCAATTGTTGCAGGTTGGATATTCGGTCGTGAGTATTCAGAAGGAACAGCAAAGGATTTGCTTTCACTTCCTACATCAAGAACAAAAATTTTGAATGCTAAATTCACCTTGTACATAATTTGGTGCCTGCTGCTTGTACTTTCAAATTTGTTACTCGCATTTTTTTTTTGGTGGCTTCTAAAACTATCCCTTTTGGACACAACTTTGCTGGCACAATCTCTGACAGCATATTTATTACAACGATTTTGACCATATTGGTTGGAGTGCCAATTGCATTTTTGCCATCTGGGGTACGGGCTTTCTTGAACCACTGGGTTTTTTTGCATAGACTTTAGTTTTTGCACAAATTATTGCCGCAAGAGGTTACGGCTCTTATATTCCGTGGTCCTTTCCCGGACTTACAGCGGATCTGGAGGGGAATACAAAATTTTGCTGGATAATTATAGTTACATAGTTTTAATACGCACAAGCATTGCCGGTTATATTGCACCGATAAGTTATTGGAACAATACAGGCCAAACAAAATAAACATGCACTACAGCGCTCTACCCCTCCTCCCCGCTGGCATAAGGTTTGCACTTATTCATTATTATTCACACATAAAACTAAACACTATGTCAAGAAAAATTTCTTTTATGCTACTGGCGGCTATGGCTTTTGTACTTACCAGTTGCGAAGCTATCGGCACTATTTTTAAAGCAGGTATGTACTGGGGCTTCATCGTGGTGGCATTGGTAATAGGGCTTATTATATGGCTTTTTACCAGAAGCAGAAAATAAAAACAGCAGTTTATTTATACACAAAAACTGTTAACAACATACTTTTTCTGTTAATAAACGGCAGTTTCAACCATTTTAAAGTGAATAATTTTTTAACTATTCCGGCATTTTCAGATTCTACCCGGCCACCGTTGAAATTATTCACTTTTTGACTATGTTATCTTAACGTTACGAGGCTGTGAATTGAAGATTTGAATAAAGTATCAACCCTTGTAGGTGAATTTGTGGATATACTTGGCTTTTCAACTAAAATCAATACTTTTGAGTGTAGAAAACTATGTGGATTAATGTATATAACTACTGCTTTATTCAATTCCAATATTGTGCATAAGTAAGTTATCCCGAAATTCACACTCATAATAGTAATAGCTTTTTTAAATAAATAAGTATAATATTTTTATTACAACGGTTATGAACATTGCATTTGAAAACGCGAAAAAAAATCTGCCGATCAAAGGTTTCCTGGATATGCCGGTCGATCCTTCACTGGATTTGTTTGTGGAGATCAAAAAACTGAAGGAAGAAAAAAATGCCATCATACTGGCGCATTATTATCAGGAAGCAGATATACAGGATGTGGCAGATTACCTGGGCGACAGCCTGGGTCTGGCGCAGCAGGCGGAGAAAACCAATGCAGACATGATCGTGTTTGCCGGCGTGCATTTTATGGCAGAAACGGCCAAGATATTAAACCCAACCAAAAAAGTAGTATTGCCGGACCTGAAAGCAGGATGCTCCCTGGCGGACAGCGCGCCCGCTGATGCTTTTAAAAAATTTAAAGAAGCGTACCCCGATCATATCGTGATCACTTATATCAACTGCACGGCAGAGATCAAATCGCTGAGTGATATTATCTGCACCAGCGGCAACGTAGAAAAAATTATTGAAAGCCTGCCTGCTGACCAGAAAATCATCTTCGCGCCGGACAGGAACCTGGGCGCTTACATCAACAAGAAAACAGGCAGGAATATGCTGCTTTGGGATGGCAGCTGTATAGTGCACGAGATTTTCAGTTTGGAGAAGATTTTGAGCCTTAAACAGGCCAATCCGGACGCAAAAATCATAGCCCACCCGGAATGCGAAGAAGTACTGCTAAACCATGCCGATTATATCGGCAGCACCACACAATTACTGAACTATACCAAAACAGATGCTGCACAAGCCTATATCGTAGCTACAGAAACCGGTATTCTGCACCAGATGGAGAAAAATTCTCCCCACAAAAAATTCATACCTGCACCGCCGGACAATGCCTGCGCTTGCAATGACTGCCCCTATATGAAGCTAAATACGCTTGAAAAATTATACTTGTGCATGAAGTACGAGCTGCCGGAAATTGCTATGGATGAGCAATTGCGCCTCGCTGCCAAAAAGCCTATCGACAGAATGCTGGAGATCAGCCGCCATGCGGGTCTTATCAAATGATCAGCTTTTAGTATCTTCCAGGAAAATACCTTGTTTTAGTTTTTCCCTGAAGGTGGGAGCTACATTTTTAGAAGAAAAATGGCTCAGGCATTTCTTAATGTACACGCCCAGTTCCACATCGCTCATGTAGAGCAGCGTGGTAAAATCCGGGCGGTATTTTTTTACAAACACATCCAGGTCATTTCCCGATAGGTTTATCAGGTTGGCAACATCTCTTTTATTGAAACGGTGATCGATATATTTTTCCTGCTCCAGCCATACGGCAAAGTCGCGGTAATGTTCTTTTCGCTTGTTTTTCCTGAATTGAAAGCTTTCTGCCAGCGTATTTACATCGAAATAAACGCCTACCGGTATAGGTATATTGCCGATTTTGGGTACGGAAGCTATATCTTCCAGTGCCGGCTTTTTGTAATTGAAAATATCTGCATAGTCGCGCCTGTTCTGAATACTGTCCAGCCGGTAATCTTTAGAATAAACAGTGATATCCGGGAGGTATCCCGGCGGGTTTTTTCTTTTTGCCAGGATATTGAGATGAATGGCAATTTCAAAGTTTTCCGGGTTAATGATGGTATCTACAGGAAATATTTTAGAGTTTCTGGTTTTATACCTGAAGTATATAGAATCTTTATTACCTGATACGGGAATTGTAAAATGCCCAAGGCTGTCGGTATAAGATGTGCTTCCAGAGGTAGTGAATACGCTCACATCAGGTAGCGGTGTCCTGAATGCATCTTCATACACAAAGCCGCTGATGCTTTTCTGTGCATAAGCGGTTGTAGTAAATATCAGCAATAAAAGGATAAAGGAATAGTACTTCTTCAAACCGGTAAATTATGTTAGTAATATTACTAAATAATCCTGTAAAGGTTTAATATACAATAAAAATTAACAAACTACATCACCTGCCCATATGTATCATCAATATTTGTATATCACTGGGATTTACGCCGCTGATACGGCTGGCCTGTCCCAAAGTCTGCGGACGGATTTTCTTCAGCTTTTGCATAGATTCCATGCTCAGCGCTGAGATCCTTTCGTAATCGAAGCTTTCCGGGATTTTCAGGTCTTCCATTTTATTGATGCGATCGGCTATTTCTTTTTCCTTTTCAATATACCTTTCATACTTCAGTTGAATCTCTGCCTGCTCAATATATTCTTTTTTATTATTTAAAATTTCTTTTAAGTGAGGTGCAGCCTGTATAATAGCGCCCAGGTTAACGGACGGACGCAGTATTAATTTCGTAAGTTTTTGTTTTTCAATAAGTTGCGATGAGTCAATGCTTGCAAGATAGGAATTTATTTCACCAGGTTGTATGAAAATGCTATCCAGTAGCTTTATGATCCGGCCCACTTCTGCTGTCTTTTGTTGCACCAGTGCATGTCTTTCCTCGCTCGCCAGGCCAAGTTGATAGCTCATTTCAGTCAGCCTGAGGTCAGCGTTATCCTGCCTGAGCAGGGTTCTGAATTCTGCCCTGCTGGTAAACATCCGGTAAGGCTCATCTGTACCCTTGCTGATGAGGTCATCTATTAATACACCAATGTAGGCTTCATTCCTTTTCAAGACCAGCGGTTCTTGTTGATGTATTTTCTGGTGCGCATTGATGCCTGCCATCAATCCCTGGCATGCAGCCTCTTCGTAGCCTGTGGTACCGTTGATCTGCCCGGCAAAGAATAAGTTTTCTACCAGTTTTGTTTCGAGCGAATATTTGAGCTGTGTCGGGGGGAAATAGTCATATTCAATAGCGTAGCCGGGGCGGAACATTTTCATATTTTCAAAACCGGGCACGCATTTCAATGCTTTGTATTGCACTTCTTCCGGCAAAGAGGTGGAAAAACCGTTTACATAAATTTCGTAGGTATCAAAGCCTTCAGGCTCTACAAATAACTGGTGTCGTTCTTTGTCTGCAAACCTGTTGATCTTGTCTTCTATACTTGGGCAATACCTGGGGCCTGTGCCCCCGATACGGCCGGTATACATGGGGCTTCTGTCAAAGCCTGTCCTCAGTATATCGTGAACTTTGCTGTCTGTATAAGTTATATGGCAACTAAGTTGTTTTTCTTTGGTGAGTTTTTCAATAGGCAAATAGGAGAAACCGCTGATGACCTCATCGCCGGGTTGAAGTTCCATCTTCGAGTAATCCAGGCTTCTGCCATCAATGCGTGGCGGCGTACCGGTCTTTAACCTGCGGCTTTCAAAGCCTTCTTGTACCAGTTGTTCCGTAATACCTGATGACGCTTTTTCAGCGATCCTTCCACCCCCCATTCTCTTTTCGCCAATATGGATTACGCCATTCAGGAAGGTTCCGCTGGTAATGATTACTGCTTTGGCTTTAATCTCATGGCCTAAACCCGTTTTTACCCCATAGCATAATTTTTCCTTGATCAGCAATCCGGTTACCGTATCCTGGTAAAAATCTATATTGGGTGTATTTTCCAGCATTTTACGCCATTCCATGGAGAAAAGCATCCTGTCGTTCTGCGATCTGGGCGACCACATGGCAGGGCCTTTGCTTTTGTTAAGCATACGGAATTGCAACATACTTTTATCTGAAACTATGCCGCTGTACCCGCCCATAGCATCTATTTCCCGCACAATTTGCCCTTTGGCTATGCCTCCCATTGCCGGGTTGCAGCTCATTTGAGCAATTGTATTCATATTCATGGTAATCAGCAGTACTTTGTTGCCTAAATTAGCCGCAGCTGCAGCTGCCTCTCCGCCTGCATGCCCTGCTCCGGCAACAATCACATCATATTCTATAAACATTTAGTCTTTTAAATTTATGCAAAATTACATCAATTATCACAAAAGCATTGTTCCACGTGGAACGTATCGGTTAATTTATAGAAAAATGTTCCACGTGGAACGCTGAAGTTTAATTGAACTGTATTGCTTAAATTCTTTATTTTTACCCTTAAAGATATATACAATGTTAAGTGAACTAACTATACAGAACTACGCAATAATAGACCATATACATATTGAGCTGCATCAGGGATTAAATATAATCACTGGAGAAACCGGGGCTGGTAAAAGTATTATTATGGGAGCTCTTGGTTTGGTACTGGGTAACCGTGTAGACAGCTCTGTACTGAAAAATAATAGCGGAAAGTGCATAATAGAAGCTTTATTTAAGATAAAAAATGACGATATACTGAGATTTGTAACGGATAATGACCTGGATGCAGAAGATGATACAATTTTAATACGCAGAGAAGTAACTGCTACCGGAAAATCAAGAAGTTTTATCAACGATACGCCTGTAAACTTGTCTGATTTAAAAACAATAACCTCTTTTCTCATAGACCAACACCAGCAGTTTGATAACCTCTTATTAGGAAAAAATACTTTCCAGCAGAAAATTGTAGATAGCCTGGCCAAGAATGCTACATTGCTCACTCAATACCAAGGCTATTTTCACCGCTGGCAGAAAGCTAAATCGGAACTGGAAATATTGATGCAAAAGAAAAACACTTTCAACCGTGAGCTGGATTTTATACAATTTCAGTACAACGAATTAGAAGAAATTAATCTAAAGGAAAATGAGCTGGAGGAACTGGAAAATGAAATTAAACTATTGGAAAATGCCGGTGATATTAAATCTATCCTGAATAAAATAAGCTTTAACCTGTATGAAGATGAAAACTCTGTAATAAATATATTGAAGAATCTGAACCAGGAACTGAAGAATTACCTCATTACCCAAGAAATAGAAAGTATTGCAGAAAGGCTGAAAAGCGCCGAGATAGAGCTCAAAGACCTTGCTTTAGAATCTGCTTCAGCAGGCGATGCGCACAACTTTGATGCGGAAAAGCTGGAAATTATCAACGACAGGTTATCGGCCGGCTATAAACTATTAAAAAAGCACAATGTACTTACAACCAATGAACTTTTATCAATCAAAAACACCCTCGAACTCAAGTTACAGGATGTCTTGAATATTGATAGTGAAATAGAAAAAGTAAAGGAGCAGGTTTCCGCGCTTGAAGCACAAAGTATGGATTTAGCCATTGAGATCTCCGGCAGAAGAAAAGAACAGGTAAACAGGATCGAAGAAACTGTAAATGCTTTATTAGTATGTGTAGGCATGCCAAACGCGCGTTTGCAGGTGCAGGTTGTTTCTAATAATGAATTGAAAATAAACGGTTTAGATGATATTTTGTTTCTATTCGATGCAAACAAGACCGGTAATTTCGAATCTGTCGATAAGGTGGCCAGCGGGGGAGAGCTTAGCAGGCTAATGCTTTGTATAAAATCTATGGTGGCTAAGGATATTGATATGCCTACCCTTATATTCGATGAAATTGATACCGGTATCAGCGGGGAAGCTGCCAGGCAGGTAGGGATCATTATGCAGGAGCTGGCCGGCAACCTGCAGGTAATATCCATTACACACCAGCCACAGATAGCAGCGCTTGCAGACGCGCATTATTTCGTCTATAAAAAAGAAAATGAAAAACAGGAAATCAATACCCGGATAAGGCTGCTTGAGACCCAGGAACGCATAGCACAAATAGCACAAATGATCAGCGGGGCCAATCCGTCTGCGGCAGCCATTAATAACGCAAAAGAATTATTGGCCAAATCAAAATAATGGCAGATATTTGTTGTTTAAACAGTAATCAAAACTAATTATGACCGGGACCGGATGTCTATTCGGTCTCTTTATATTTCTGCAACGGGATGTTTTCTACTTCTTTTATACTTTTAAATCCACCTGAAATATTACGCAGGTTGTGAATGCCTTCCCGCTTTAGCAGCGATGCAGCTATAACACTGCGGTAGCCGCCTGCACAATGTAGGTAAAGATTGTCTTCATCCTCAAAATTAGCCGTTATTGCCGGGTCATTAACCTGTTCAACCGGTATATTCAAAGCATTCTTTACAAAACACTGGTTGTATTCTTCGGGTGTGCGCACATCTATGATCACCATTTTCTCATCAAAAGGTATATCCATAGCTAATTCATCCGCCTCAATATCTATGATCATATCTACAGGTTCATGCGCTTCTTTCCATACGGCATAGCCGCCTTCTAAATATCCTGATACGCTGAAACCCGCATCCTGCAACTGTTTCAAAGAGGTGCTCTCTTCGCCTTCATTAGTTACCAGCAGTAATTGTTTGCCCGCAGGTAAAATCTTTTTTGCCCATTCCTCAAACTTTTCACCCAAGCCTATAAACACAGATCCGGGAATAAAACCTCCTGTAAATTCGGTTGGCTTCCTGGTATCTATAATCAGCACATTCGTTTGTTGTGAAAGAGCTTTAAAAGCTGCAAGGGTCAGGGATTGTGACATAGTATTAATTTTATGTGGATGTCAGATGCAAAAAGTGTATATATACAGATTTTTTGAGCTGCATATATACACTGTTTGAAAAAATATTTTAAAGATTACTTTAAAAGTTCGTCTACGATTCTGATAACAAAGCCAAGACGATCGTGATTGATGTTGTAGTATATAAACTTACCATCTCTTTTGGTGGTTACAAACCCCGCTCTTCTTAAAATTGCCAGGTGCTGGGAAACCACAGATTGCTCCAGTCGCAGCTTTACGTATATTTCTGTAACCGTAATTTTTTCTTCGGTCTGTATAAGTTTTAATATTTGCAGCCTCAGTTTGTGATTGATTGCTCTTAGGATAAGTGAAGCTTTTTTTAATTTCAAAATATCAATCAGTATGGGTTCGCCGGACTCGTTGTTCTTAATTTCTATAACGTTGTTTGTGGATGTCATGAATAGTAAAATTTGATTGTGTATTGATATTAGGTTGATAAAGTTAATGTTATAATTATAATTATTCTCTTAAATGTTTACAAAACTTTCATAAAAATTATTTGGTTGCGGCTTTGGTGTAGAAAGATTTGATGTAATATGGTTCAGCGTAAGCCACATCTGCAAATTCTTTTTCATGGAATTTATTAATAGCTAATGTATTTAATCCTTCATGAATGTGTGATACCGTAGTATAGCGCGCATTGGGCCTATTGGCTGCAGCTTTCCATTTAGGCATACCGCTGCCAAAAAACAGAATATCCTTATTGCTGAATTCTTGAAAAGTATTTTCAGTAAGCACCACGGCCGCTGCAGGATATATATTTTCCAGAGATGCGTTGTAAACCGCTGTAAAGACTTCCATTCTGCGTGCATCTATCATGGGGCAATACAGCAAATCTTCCTGCCTGAATTGCAGTATGGCGTTTTTTGCCATCACATCCAGTGTATTGAGCGCTATGAGTGGCTTGTTTAAGGCATACGCAATTCCTTTGGCAGAGGCCAGCCCTACACGCAGGCCGGTGTAGCTTCCGGGGCCGATACTTACTGCAATGGCATCTACCTGCAGTAGAGCAATACCGGTTTCGCGTACCATAGCCTCAATAGCAGGCTGTACAAAAGATGCGTGACTTTTTTGATCCGCATTTTCAGTAAAATAAATGATTTTTTCATCATCTCCCATACAAACTACTGCCCTTTCAGTTGCAGTATCTATAGAAAGTATCAATGCCATTTTTAAGGTTTAAACATACAAATATAATATAAATAAAATTTATTTTTTTGACCGGCATGTAAGGCAATATTTATTATATTCGGGCAAATTTTTCGTATGTCAAAAGAAATTATCAATACTTCTAATGCCCCGGCTCCTATAGGCCCGTACAACCAGTCAGTGAAAGCAAACGGTTTCTTATTTGTCAGCGGCCAGATAGCCATTATCCCTGAAACCAATGAACTGGAAATGCGTGGCGTAAAGGAAGAGACCAGGCAGGTGATGGAAAATATCAAAGCAATCTTAACTGAAGCAGGGCTTGGCTTTGAGCATGTGGTTAAGTGTTCTATTTTCTTGAACGATATGGGATTATTTACCTATGTAAATGAAGTTTACGGAAGCTACTTTACAGAGGGAGGCGCTCCTGCCCGTGAAACAGTGGCTGTACAGACATTGCCTAAAAACGTAAATGTGGAGATCAGCGTAATAGCTGCTTATTAGTTTATAACAAAGCTGTCAGCATCCTGCAGGAAGGGAAAAGAGGACCTTACTTTTTCAAGAATATTCTTTTCAAGCGTTATGGTGAAGATATCTTCTGCATCTTCTTTCGTGTAAATTATATCACCGAAAGGTGAAATAATACTGCTGCTGCCTGAATACGCAAGCCCGTAATTGGCATCAATGCCCACGCGGTTTACACCCACTACATAGCATTGGTTTTCTATGGCACGCGCCTGTAATAAGGTATTCCAGTGCATTATCCGTGATTTGGGCCAGTTGGCTACATTCAGCAGTATATCATATTCTGGCTGTCCGTCTTTTATATTTTGCCTGGTCCATACAGGAAATCTGATATCGTAACAGATCTGTGTATTGATCTTCCAGCCGTTTACAGAAAAAATAAAACGTTTATTGCCGGGCGCATAGTGCTTATGTTCATGCGCAAAAGAAAACAGGTGCCGTTTGTCGTAGTGCCCGAACTGCCCGTTGGGATACATGCAGATGAGCCTGTTGAAAAACTTTCCGTTGTCTTCTATCATCAGGCTGCCGATAATAATGATTCTTTCCTGCTGCGCCATGGCGCGCATCCACTGTAATGCAGAGCCATCCATAGTTTCAGCCATGGATGTGTTTAAAGAAAAACCTGTGGTGAACATTTCAGGCAATACTACTATTTCTTTCTTTTCCCGTACAGAGCGTATTTTTGCTGTAAACATTTCCAGGTTAGCCGCAATGTTTTCCCAATGAATATCAGATTGTATGGTGGTAATGGTGAGCGAGGCCATACGCTAAATTAGTTCTATATTCGGATCCCAGAACATTTCTTGGAAGTTTTTTATACAGTTGTTTTCAATTACAGCGCCTTCCTGCTGCAGCAGTCTCTCCATCTTTTCCGGCGGATCAAAATGTGCTTTGCCGCTTAGCATGCCGTTCCTGTTTACCACACGGTGCGCCGGCACATCTTCAATTGCACCCGCTGCATTCATTGCCCAGCCAACCATGCGCGCGGAAGAGCCCGCCCCCAGGTACCTGGCAATACTGCCATAGCTTGTGACCCTTCCTTTTGGTATAAGTTTTACCAGCTCCCAAACATCTTCAAAAAAGTTTGTCCTGTTTATATAGGTATATTTTCCCGGCATCAGGTAAGGTGATCGTTTTCTTCAATGAATTTTTCTTTGAGCGCTGTTTCCTTTTCTACGGGCAAAGGCTTATTGAGCTTAAAAGCTATATGATGCACTGTATTTTTGCCGGCTATATCCATTTTTTCATAGTGTGTTTGAATGGTTAGATCCTGCGGGATGCTGGCTGAACCGTACACATTATCATTATCTTCTACAAGCGCTAACCCATACAGATCAATGATCATGCGGGTAAAGAAATACAGGTTGGGGCTGTCGGTTTTCAGGTGTACAATGCCCTCAGGCTTCAGGAATTGCTGGTAGAGCCTCAGGTAGCGCGGATGCGTCAGCCTCTTTTTCATTTTAGAGTTGCGCAATTGCGGGTCAGGAAAGGTGATCCATATTTCATCCACTTCATCCTTTGCAAAGTAATTGGTTACTTTATCTATGTGCGAACGGATAAAAGCCACATTGCCCAAACCCTCTTCCAGCGCGGTTTTGGCGCCTACCCATATCCGGTTGCCTTTCAGGTCTATACCTATAAAATTTCTGTTTGCATACAATCTTCCCAGGCCGACCGCATACTCGCCTTTGCCGCAGGCAAGCTCCAAAGTAAGCGGGTTATTATTCTTAAAAAAGCCGTTCCAGTTGCCCTGCATGTTTTCCGGGTAGATAAGCACATTCGGGAATGTTTCTATCTCTGCAAAACGTTGTAATTTTTTTTGTACCATTTGCCAAAGATAACCTGAAAATATTTCGGTTACAATGGTTTCGGCGGTTTTGTTCCCTGGATCACATCAGGGTCAGCCAATACATCTTCATCAGGTATTCCGGCAGGCTTTGCCGTGGTATCTGTTAATGGCAACGAAGCGCCTGCAGGGGCATTCGTTATTTTGGAAACTGCATTCAGGAATTGCAGTATAGCTGCCAGGCTATTCTGGTTATTGTTTATCAAACGTAATGAGAATGCCCCTTTTGAGCTGTTGCCTGCAAGCTTATCGCTGTACAGGTAGAAATCTCTGAAGGTGGTTTTTGCCAGCGGGTAGCTGCTCTCGGCAGGAAATTTTGTATGCAGTTGCTGAAAAATCGTCTGACCGTCAAGATAAAAAGCCAATACCTTGTTTTGCAGCTTAGGCTGTATGTCCTGCGGTAAAGCAAATCCTGTAGCGGCTTGGTAAAACCTGTTGATAAAATCAGCAGACGAGCCATAGACCAGGTTGCTGTCAATTTTCATAACGCCCGGCGTACCTGCGTTTCCGAAGAATGGAACTGTAATGAAACCCGTAGTATTATTTATAAACCCTGTTGTGCCAAGCACGCTCACGATCTTATCCAGCGCGCTGCGGTTTTGTATGCCAGCAGACAGGATATAATTTCCTGAAAGCAATGATTTAAAGTTTGCCTGGGTAAGTTTATTCAATGGCATATTGGGTGTAATGTTGGAAGAGGCCAGTGCAAAATTTCCGCCTAATGCGCTCAAAGCCTCATCAGCCGTAATCCCCAGGGATCCCAGGTATTGCTCCGCCAATGCTTTGATGCCGGCGTATTCTGCCAGCGCTTTTAAAAGGTTTGGATTGACGGACAAAGAAAAGATACTCCCCGGCTGTTCAGGATACCTCTGTATCAGGTTCAGTGCATTGGCCGGCGAAGGGTTGTTCTGAATCATTGACTGGAATCCCTGACCGTAAACTGTTTGCATATCACCATCAACGCTGCCATTGTTGAAATTTATATTGCCGTAGGTATACGTATCTTTCAGCAGGATAGATAATTTAGATACTGCCAGCGTTGGATTGGTCAGCAGGAATGCTGCTGTGTTCATAAAGAAAGTAGCGTCTGCTGAGGGGTTCAGCGATTTATTAAAAATATCTTTCGCTCCCATAGACAGCTCTTTATTCATGGTAAAGAGCGTGAGCAATTGTTGCTCATCAGGGCTGCCGTTGATGAAAATAATGGTGTTATCATTCCATCCTACGGAAGAGTTATCGCCCGTGGTGAATGTAAAGTTTTCCGTGCGTTTTACCTGCGCGCCGGGCTGGAACTTAGAGAGATAAGCCAGTACAGCATCTTTGTTTTTCAGGGAAGCTACTGTGGCTGTCACAGATGTTTTACCGGTGGTGATAGAAGCTTTGGATTTCGTAAAAACATAAACGGGCTTATCAAGGTTTACCGCCTGCCGGGTAAGTTCCAGTTTTTGCCTGGCTGTTTCATCGCCGCCGGCTAAGGATGAAAAATCCATGTTGGCGCTTTGCAGCTTTTTCAGGATGTTATTCGCGTTGAGCGTAAGCACAAAGTTCGCATCAGCAGGAATATGCCTGGTCTGGTCGGTGGCTTCGTTTGGTTTACACGAAAATAAAAGGATGCTACAGAATATGATCGAAAATAATAGTGATAAGGTTTTCATTATTAATATCATTTGTGTTTAATAAAGGTAATCATTTTTAACGCCGGCAAATGTTGGCGTTCTATTAAAAGAATATTACCAAAAACTATGCAAACGTTTTACGTTTCAATCTAATGATATACATGGAAATATTCACTAATTTTATAGCTCAACAGATTTTCATCAAAAAAATTAAACGTATTTCTAATGAATAGATTCCACAGTTTATTTGTTGCTTTTATTATAGCTGTATTATTAACAGGATGCTATAATACAAAACCTGTAGCACAATCTCAAAGCATACCTGCCGGCAACAGGCAGATAGTTTTAGAAACTCCGAAAAGGCCCGCAGGCCAGCAGGACATGATCAACTTTGAGGCTCCCAAATTAGAGACTGTAAGGGTTGGTTTTATTGGCCTGGGTATGAGAGGCCCCGGCGCTGTAGAACGTTTTACGCATATTCCCGGAACAAAGGTAGTTGCGTTGTGCGACGTGCGTCCTGAAAGAGTGGAGGCAACCCAGGAAATTTTAGATAAAGCGGGTGTAGCGCGTGCAGCAGGATATTCCGGCAGCTTAGACGCCTGGAAGCAGCTCTGCGACAGGGACGATATTGACCTGGTATACATTGTTACCGACTGGGTACACCACGTGCCGATGGCGCTGTATGCCATGGAAAAAGGCAAGCACGTAGCGGTAGAAGTACCGGCTGCTATGAACATGAAAGACATCTGGGCGCTGATCAACACCTCTGAAAGAACGCGCAAACATTGTATGATGCTGGAGAACTGTGTATATGATTTCTTTGAATTAACCACGTTGAACATGGCACAGAACGGCGTATTCGGAGAGATCCTGCATACCGAAGGATCTTACATCCACAACCTGGCTGATTTCTGGAAGGCTTACTGGAACAACTGGAGACTGGATTACAACCAGAAGCACAGAGGAGATGTGTACCCTACACATGGTATTGGCCCTGCCTGCCAGTTGCTTGACATTCACCGCGGAGATAAAATGAACTACCTGGTTTCTATGGATACCAAAGCAGTAAACGGCCCTGAAGCCTGGAAACAAATGAAAGGAAGCTACCCCGATAAATTTGCCAACGGCGACCACACCATGACCATGATCCGCACGGAAAACGGTAAGACCATACAGATACAGCACAATGTGGTTACGCCACGACCTTACAGCAGGATGTACCAGCTTACAGCTACCAAAGGTTTTGCCAATAAATATCCTGTACAGGGCTATGCGCTTGAGCCATCCCAGGTATCATCTGACGTTACACCAAACCATGAAGATCTGAATTCGCACGGCTTTGTACCGGAAGATGTAAAGAATGCATTGATGAAAAAATATAAGCACCGCATACACCAGGAACTGGAAGAGCAGGCCAAGAAAGTAGGGGGCCACGGCGGCATGGATTTCATCATGGATTACCGTTTGGTTTACTGCCTGCGAAACGGCCTTCCGCTGGATATGGATGTGTATGATCTTGCGGAATGGAGCTGCCTGACAGAGCTATCAGCCATCTCCCTGGAAAACGGAAGCGCACCGGTGCAGATACCTGATTTCACCCGCGGAGGATGGAACAAAATAAAAGGTTACAGGCACGCCTTTGTAAAATAAACACCAACAACTAGAGCATAAATTAAAAAAGATCGGAAACTTCCCGATCTTTTTTAATTGGATATGCAGTAAAAATTTATTGCATTAAATCATACACTTCTTTGGCGATTTGTAATTCTTCGTTGGTAGGTATGATCAGGATTTTTACACGGCTGTTTGCAGACTGTATCTCCACTGCTTGTTTAGCGTGGTTCAAAGATTTATTCTTTTCTTCATCCATTTCAATACCCAGGTAGCTGAGTTCGCTACAGGCCATGCTGCGCATAAGCTCATCGTGTTCGCCCAGGCCGGCGGTAAATATCAGGGCATCCACGCCGTTGAGTACAGCGGTGTAGGAGCCAATGAATTTTTTTATGCGATAGGCATACATATCATAACAAAGCTGTGCATTAGCATCTCCCTTTTCCAGCATGTCGGTTACGTCTCTTGCGTCGCTGCTGCCTGCAATACCCAGCATGCCGCTTTGCTTATTGAACAATGTCTTTATTTCTTCGAAATCCATTCCCATCACCTGTCCCAGGTAGAAAACCACGGATGCATCTATGCTGCCGGTTCTGGTACCCATCATCAGCCCGTCGAGCGGCGTTAAGCCCATAGAAGTGTCTACGCAATGGCCTTCGCTGTTTACGGCCGACATGCTGGAGCCGTTGCCCAGGTGAATGGTAATGGCTTTCAGATCGTCTTTCTTCAGGTAATCGCGTGCAGTTTCGTACACATAACGGTGGCTGGTGCCGTGGAATCCGTAAACACGTAAGTGATGTTCTTTATAATATTTTTCCGGGATGGCGAAGCGGTAAGCTTTTGGCGGCATTGTCTGGTGAAAGGCGGTATCTAATACGGCAAAGTGTTTGGCTGCAGAGAATATCTTCATGCCCACTTTAATGCCTGCCAGGTGCCCGGGGTTGTGCAATGGCGAAAGCGGAATCGTCTCTTCTATCTTACGGATAATATCATCATTGATCAATTCTGTTTTTACCAGCGATTCACCGCCATGTACTACCCGGTGGCCTACAGCCAGTATTTCTTCAGGATTGTGAATTACCCCTACTTCTTTATCGGTGAGCAGTTCAGCAACCATTTTCATGGCGTCTTCATGGTTGGGTATGTCCTGCTCTATGATCTTTACTTTTTCTTCACCGTTAATTTTCGCTTTGTGTTTAATGTTTCCCGCGTCAATACCTATTCTCTCCACCAATCCTACGGCAAGGACTTCTTTTGTTTCTGTATTCAACAGTTGGTATTTGATGGAAGAACTGCCGGAATTGATTACTAAAATATCCATATAAAAAATTGTTTTTAATTGCTTGCAGCCTGTATAGCTGTGATGATTACTGTATTATAAATATCGGGGATGGTAGCGCCTCTGCTGAGGTCGTTTACGGGTTTCCTCAAGCCCTGCAATACCGGCCCGATTGCCAGCCCGCCCGACTCTCTTTGTACCGCTTTGTACGTATTGTTGCCCGTATTCAGGTCCGGGAATATCAGCACGTTGGCCTGCCCTGCCACCGGAGAATCCGGCATTTTACTTTTGCCCACGCTCGGGTCTACGGCCGCATCGTACTGGATGGGTCCTTCCACTAAAAGATCGGGGCGTTTTTCTTTTACAATGGCGGTAGCTGCACGTACTTTGTCTACATCTTCGCCGCTGCCGGAGGCGCCGGAAGAATAAGAAAGCAAGGCTACTTTAGGTTCTATACCGAAAGCTTTGGCAGAGTCTGCTGAAGATATAGCGATTTCTGCAAGCTGCTCTGCTGTTGGGTTTGGTACAATAGCGCAGTCGCCATAGACAAGCACCCTGTCGTCCAGCAGCATGAAGAATACGGAAGAAACGGTGTTTACGCCGGGCTTAGTTTTTACGAACTGCAAAGAGGGGCGTATAGTATGCGCGGTAGTGTGCATAGCGCCTGAAACCATACCGTCGGCGTCGCCTTTGTACACCATCATGGTGCCGAAGTAAGACACATCCAGCATCAGGTCTTTGGCCTGGGTCTCATCCATGCCCTTGGATTTTCTCAGTTCGTATAGTGTTTGAGCATACTCGTTGTATTTGTCGCTGTCGGCCGGGTTTACAATGCTTATTCTTGCTTCGTTCCAGGGAAGTTTCAGTTTCTTGATCTTATCTCTTATGTCTTCGGGATTGCCTAAGACTGTAAGTTTTACCATTTCGTCCTGTGCAAGCATGGAAGCGGCGGTAAGCACCCTGTTGTCGCCGCCTTCTGGAAGTACAATATGTTTCTGAGCTTTTTTGGCAGCAATAAACATCTGGTACTGGAACATTTTGGGAGTGATGGCATCGCTTTTGAAAGAAGCGATTTTTGTTTGCAGTTCTTCACCGTCAACATATTCATCAAACAGGTCAAGGTACATTTTTATCTTGACGGTGTTTTGAGGGTAAAGCTTAGGCTTTATAGCATCTACTTTGGTGATGGTTTCAAAGGTGCCTGTTTTTACAGTTAGTATAGGCACACTGTTTTCAAACCCATGCAGAATATCCAGGATAGATTTTTCGGGCAATAAACCGCCGGTTAAAACAAAGCCCGCTACATGCGGGTAAGTAGATGACATGTTTGCAAGCAGCGCACCTACGATAATATCGGAGCGGTCGCCGGGCAGGATCACTACGCAGTCTTCTTCCACGCGGGTAAGGAAATTGTGCAGTTGCATAGCACCGGCAACAGAATGCCTGGCGATCACTTCCAGCGAATTTCCTTCAATCAGGAAAGAGGCTTTGGTGGCTTCGGCAATTTCCCTGAGGGTAGGCTTTGCCAGTTCATTTTTCCGAGGAAAAACATTCACCAGCATATCGGGGGGAAGTTTTTCTGCAACCGCCTTCTTCACCTCTTCCACGTTTTTAGTGGTTTTATTGATGAAGTTGCCAATCACTTTAATTTCGTTTTCGCGTAAGGCAGCATTTTCTACTGCCACATGGTTGGCAAGGTCGTCCAGTGTATCGTGGTTGTCTCTGAACACCATGAGCACAGGTATGTTGAAACTTTTGGCCAGGTAGCCGTTGAGGCTTGCTTCAAAATGGGTTTTCTCTTCAAAATTGTCCATACCTTCAATCAATACGAAGTCGTATTTTTCTTCCAGCATTTTATAATGCCTTACGAAAGTATCGTAGAGTTCATTGGTTCTGCCTGTATTCTTGTACGCCAGTACTTCGTTGCGGGTAAATGAATAGGCATCTTCGTAATTCATATTGAGGTTGAAGTGGCTGATAATGGTTTCTATCTCATTATCTTTTTTGCTCTTCTCTTCAATAATGGGTTTGTAATAAGCAATGTTGGTGGTATTGCGCATAACCATTTGAATTACGCCAAAGCTGATAAGCGACTTGCCACTGTTTGCGTCAGGCGTATAAATGTAAACGGAATGGTTCATTTTCTTGATGAATTATTAGGCAGGTACAGAAGCGGTGCGTGGTGTACCGTGCACATTTTAAGAATAAATTATCCGGCGCAAAGGTAATTTTTTATAAGTTAAAATAAAATGATTTTTCGCATGAAACGCTCGTTTTTGCCTGGTAAAGACTGCCGAAGAGCGTCTATTTATACTGGCTTTTTATGCTTGATCAGGGGTATTTGCAAACCCAGGCAGACAGCGTTGTTACGGCCTGCCGAATACCTGTGTCCAATACCTGCCGGATTTGGCAGCGCCCATCTCTGTTACATGCCTGTTCATGATATTTTTTAAATGCGCGGGGCTGTTTACCCAGGTGGTCACTACTTCGCGTACGGTCTGCTGGCCCATTGCAATATTTTCGCCGTAAGCGCTCCAGTTGTAGCCGGCAGCTTTTATTCTTGCTCCCGGGTCTGAGCCGTTCCGGCCGGTATGGCTGAGTATGTTATTGCTGCTCATGTAGTTGCTGTGTGCTTTGGCAGCCGCTTCCAGCCTGGTGTTCCATCTCAGCGGCGGCACTGCCGGGTAACCTCTGTAACCCTTGGTCCTGTAGCTGTTTATAAGATTCAGCATTTCCCTTTGCAGGTTCACAGGTTGGGATGCTGAATTTGATGTATGTATAGGGGATGTTTTTTGCACCGGCGCGCAGGAAGCTGCAGATGCAATGATCAATACAATCAATATGTTTTTCATACGTTGGTATAAGGGGTTAATAAATGGAGTTCCCTAAGCATTGGATTGCAAAAAAAATGCCGGGCGCGCATGATAAAGTATGGTTATTGTTCTGGCAGGTTACCATTTTGGTACATTCAGGATTTATCATATTTTCAAGGCGGCTGTTATGGCTTGCAGTTGCTTGCCAGATCAAGCGCCTATGCTTTCTCTCTTTCACTTCGTGTAACTGTTTAACAGGGATATATTCTATTAAAAAAATCTGCCGGCTGATCTCAGAGCGGGGTGCTACAAGAGGATTTGTGCTTGCTCAAAAGTACATACATAGAATTACTTCATGCAGCTACAAATACAGCAGGATCGCAGCATGCCAGATTTTTATATATCTACTTTCATCTTACGGCAAACAAAATACGTGCTGCTTGAACTATACTGTTGAGATTTGGCAACAAAAGGATCAGGCGTTATTGTTTTCAAACTTTTTGACAATTTTTTCCAGTGTTTGCATATTCCTGCTGGTGAACATGGATTTCATGGTTTTGTTGCCAAGCACTTTGGAGAAAGCCGAACCAAGCGTATCTCCTTTATTTATTTGCCAGTAAAAATACCCGTTGCGGATGGCTGCCTTTTCGTTGTCATAAGGAATAGCCTTTTCAAAAGCTTCCATCAGTGTATGCTCTACGGCGGGAATGCCTATAAAAACATACAGGTGCATTTCTGTATTTTTGTTGAAAGGGCTGCTGTCGATAATCCGTTTACAATCTTCAGCCTGCAATATAAATAAATGTGCGTCATAGCCGAAAGCCTGGCTCATGGCGGCTTCCAGCAGCTTTTTAAGTTCCGGCTTTTTTCTGTCTGACAGGAACAGGATGTTCCCGGAAGCCAGCACAGATGTCACGTGTTGCATACCGGCTTCTTTAAAGACAGCGCACACATCCTGCATCTTCATGTTGGTACCCTTTACATTTACACCGCGTAAAAAAGCACAGTATTGCATAGGCTATTTATATTTTTTCATTTTATCGTCA
The DNA here is from genome assembly GCF_025631005.1 of Haoranjiania flava. NCBI lineage: Bacteria > Pseudomonadati > Bacteroidota > Chitinophagia > Chitinophagales > Chitinophagaceae > Haoranjiania > Haoranjiania flava. Next base: position 16,824 of record NZ_JAOTPL010000003.1, on the reverse strand, counting down.
ATAAAGACTTCTTTGTTTTTGCTTCTCTGCAATTTGATGTATACCAGCAAATCGGCTGCTCCTGCATTGAAGGCAGCCTGCTGTGCAGCTTCCACGGTCTCCATTACTTCCGTATATGCTCCTTCTATTACGGTTTCGAATGGACATACCATATATTTCAGACCCGATTCGGCAATCACTTTTATAGCTTCGTCTACAGCGTGGTAGGCCTTTTCTTTTTCTAATCCTGAAGGCAAAATTTGCAGCGCAACGTTTACAAGGCTCATCGTATGAGATTTTATGTTAAAAATTTGAAATGTAAAGTTACACAATAAAGTTGCATGATTTTTTTGAGTATTTTTGTGTTGTGAAAAAATTTGTTGTATTTATAATGGCGATGGTATACGGCTTTTCCTCTATGGGAATGTCTGTGTCCCTGCATTATTGTTGCGGCAAGTTGAAAAACATTGAATGGGTTGCCACCAAAGAAAAATGCGGCATGGACCATAAAATGGGTTCTGAAAAATGCTGCGACAATAAAGCTTTTGAGCACGATGGCAACGAACCACATGATTTTGCGAAGGCGTCTCCGGAGCAGGTAAAATCAATGGCATCTTTTCTTTATTCCTTTGTTTCGGTTTTCTTTATGCCTGCTGCCTCATGTGCACAGGTATATGCTGATGCCCGGCCGCCGGACGGTTCACAAACTCCCCTGAATATACTTTATTGCACCTACAGAATTTGATCTAAAGGATAATTACAGCACGAAAATTATTCTTTTACTATCAAAATTTTGTATATGAACTTTATATACCGTACAACGTTGCTTGTACTTATACTATTTGCATCTGTTTATGCAGGGGATGCGCAAACCCTTACTGCATCATCATTTCAGGTTAGCGGCGCCTGTGGCATGTGTAAAGCCAGGATTGAAAAAGCTGCTAAGATCAGCGGCGTACAGTCTGCTGTGTGGGATATGGAAACACAACAATTACAACTATCTTACGATGCGGGGAAAACATCTGTGCAACAAATTCATCAGGCTGTTGCAGATGCCGGCCATGATACGGAGCTGAAAAAAGCAGCGGATGAAGTGTACAATGCTTTGCCCGCGTGCTGCCATTACCGGAATGCAGACAACCCGCACAAGCAGATTGCTGCATCAAACGGTTTATCGGAACAAGCGCTTATCTACGGCATTGTGGTTGCTGAGGACAACAAAGGCAATTTTACACCGCTTACCAATGCCGGCGTTCAATGGCTGGGGACTACACAGGGCACTTTAACAGACAGCCACGGAGTATTTAGTATTCCTGCAAACGACCAGACAAAAAAGCTGATTGTGAGTTTCTCGGGTATGCAGTCAGATACGCTGGATGTAACAGATATGAATCACATGCAGATAGTGCTCGCTTCCAACGGTGAGCTTAAACAGGTTACGGTAAGTTCATCGCGCAGGCTAAGCTCCTACATCAGTACCCACGATGCTTTCAGGCAGCAGCTGATGACGCCCAAAGAACTGCTGAAAGCTGCCTGCTGCAACCTGAGTGAAAGTTTTGAGACCAACCCGTCCATAGACGTTTCTTCTTCCGATGCGGTTACGGGCGCCAAGCAAATACAGATGCTGGGCCTATCCGGCATCTACACACAATTGACCAACGAAAACCTGCCCGGCCCGCGCGGCCTGGCAACAGCTACTGGCCTGGGTTTAATACCCGGCCCATGGATAGAGGGTATACAGATCATCAAAGGTACGGGATCGGTCGTGAATGGCTTTGAGAGCATTGCTGGACAGATAAACGTGGAACTCATTAAACCCAACTACAAAGAAAAATTGTATCTGAATGGTTATATAAATAGCATTGGAAAAACAGATCTGAACCTGAACCTTACCCAACGTGTGAATGATCAATGGTCCACAGCGCTGCTGCTGCACGATGATTTTCTTTTAAACAAGACAGACTACAACAAAGACGGCTTTAAAGACCTGCCTACAGGCAACCAGTTTAATGTGGTGAACCGATGGATGTACGACAACAGTAAAGGATGGACCGGACAGCTCGGTGTAAAATATTTACAGGAAAGAAAAAAAGGCGGTGAGCTTGATTTTACGGATACAGACCAACTTTCCACCAACCGTTACGGCATCGGCCTAAATACCGACCGCTATGAAGGCTTTGCCAAGCTGGGATATATTTTCCCTAACAAAAGATACCAGAGCATCGGTTTGCAGCTATCTGCTTTCCGGCACAGTCAGGATGCGTTTTTCGGAACCACTCCTTACAAAGGCAACCAGGACAATGTATATGCCAACCTGATCTATCAAAGCATTATCGGCAATACCAACCATAAGTTCAGGACCGGCGCCGGTATTGTATCTGACAGGTATAAAGAAACTTTTAAAACATCGGATTTCGGCAGAACGGAGACTGTACCGGGAGCTTTTTTTGAGTATACGTATACCATGAACGCAAAGTTTGATGTGGTGGCAGGCATACGTGCAGACCACAACAGTTTATACGGCTGGTTTACTACGCCGAGACTTAATCTGAGGTATGCACCGCTGCCCGGCACAACGTTCCGGCTAAGTGCAGGAAGAGGTCAGCGTACCGCCAATGTACTGGCCGAAAATATGAGCTTGATGGCCAGTGCAAGGAATTTTATCTTATCCGGAAATTCAGGAGGCAAAGCTTTTGGCTTAGACCCGGAAGTGGCTTGGAATAAGGGCATCAGCTTAGACCAGCAGTTGAAGCTGTTTTCCCGCAATGCCATGCTTAGCCTGGATTTTTTCAGGAATGATTTCAGCAACCAGGTAGTTGTTGATCTGGAAAATCCGCGTGAAGTACATTTTTATAATCTTGAAGGGAAGTCTTATTCCAATAGTTTCCAGGCAGAGCTGACTATGGCGCCTGCAAAGAATTTTGATGTGCGCCTTGCCTACAGGTATTTTGATGTAAAGGCAACGCAACAGGGCGCCTTGCTTGAAAAAGCTTTCACAGCTAAAAACAGGGCTTTTGCCAATCTTGCTTACCACGTTAACGGATGGGCATTTGATTACACCATAAATTATATCGGCAGGAAAAGAATACCATCCACACTTGCAAACCCGCAACAGTACCGCATGGAAGCCTATTCGCCGGATTATTTTATGATGCATGCGCAGGTGAGCAAAACTTTTGGAAAAAACAATAGCTTTGAATTGTACCTTGGTGCGGAAAATTTAGGTAACTTTATACAGGACAAATCAATCATAGCGCCCAATGAACCTTTCGGGCAATATTTTGACGCGTCAATGATCTGGGGGCCTGTTAATGAACGCATGTTTTACGGAGGCTTCAGGTACAAGATTTTCAATAAATAATTTGATAAAAAATGTAACAGCCATCTCCCCTAAGGCGAGGCAAACCGAAGATAATGATTTGGCGTATTTCTCCCCGGAACTATTGGGCAAAAAGAAAAATAAAGTACACATAGGAAACTTGGTGGCTTTCGGAAACAATTCAAAACATAAAAATATTTACTGATGAAAGAATTTAAATTTAAAACAAATATCAATTGCGACGGCTGTAAATCAGCCGTACAGCCATTCCTGGATGCTAAGGCCGGCATAGAACAATGGCATGTGGATACAGACAGCCCTGATAAGATACTCTCCGTACATACAACTCAGTTGTCTGCAGAAGAAATTATGTCTACTGTACAGGAAGCAGGCTACACAGCAGAAAAAGTTGATGAAGCATAGCTCCGGAAAATGAAAACGATCAGAACAATACTTACCAGAATAGGCAAACTGCTCAGCGGCATTTTTAAAAAAGAATGCTGCAGGTAGTTTGCTGAATTTAATTTAAAAGTTACATGGTGCATACGGTTGATTGGCCCGCGGCTATACAGCCTTTGATAAAAAAATACAAAGGCAACAAGTTTCCGCTGAATTACGGAAACCTGTACCAGCTTGTGGTAATGGTACTGCTTGCTGCCCAGGACAGTGATAAACACATCAATGAAGTGTCAGAGGAACTGTTTAAGCATTTTCCCGACATGACTGCTTTGTCAAAGGTGGAAGCCGAAGACCTGCACCCGTTTTTAAAGTCTGTGAGAAACTTTGCCAATAAATCCAAATGGCTTACCACGATGGCCAAAACGGTAAAAGCAGATAAGCACATTCCACAGGCGATGGAAGCGCTGGTTGCCCTGCCCGGCATTGGCAGGAAATCTGCGAATGTGATCCTGCGCGAGTCAAAGAAGCCTGCACAAGGCGTGATTGTAGACTTACACGTAATGCGCGTAGCGCCGCGCCTGGGTATAGCCACAGGCAAAACTCCTGATAAGGTGGAGAAAGAGCTGATGCAGCAACTGCCGCAAGAGCAATGGGATGCAGGCATGTGCATGTCTTTCCTGGGGCGCGAGATTTGCCGGCCTACCAATCCCAAATGTGAAATATGCATAATGAATAAAGTGTGCGCTTATTACCTGAACCTGAAAAAAGTTTCCTGATACAACAGGACAACACTGGCAATAAATATGAAGACAAGTATTTTAATAGCATTATTTGTATGTTGTATAAGCGCTGCTGCTCAGCAGCAGCCGTTTAGTTTTGCGCAGATTACCGACCTGCATGTAGGCGGCGCTACAGGCGCTGAAGACCTGAGGCGCACAGTAAAAGACATCAACCAGATCGATTCCATCAGCTTTGTGGTGGCAACCGGCGATATTACTGAGTTCGGGTCTGATAGTGAGCTGTTGCTGGCTAAGCAGATACTGGATTCATTGCAAAAGCCGTGGTACATTGTGCCAGGTAATCACGACAATAACTGGTCTGAAAGCGGCACGAACTCTTTTTTAAAGATTTTCGGTGCAGAGACTTTCGCCTTCAGCCATGGCGGCTATTATTTTTTAGGCAACAACTGCGGGCCCATGATGCGCATGAGCCCCGGCCAGGTGCCTTATGAGCACATCGTCTGGATGGATTCTGTGCTAAACACCATACCCGCCGGCGCTCCCATTATTTTTATCAACCATTATCCCCTGGACTCTTCGCTTAACAATTGGTACGAAGTAACCGACAGGCTGAAAAAGCACAACATTCAAATGGCTATGTGCGGGCACTTTCACCAGAACAGGGTAATGATCTGGGACGGCATTCCCGGGGTTGTAGGTCGCTCGGTACTACGTGCAAAAGATACCACTGGGGGCTATAATATTATTACCATAAAAAACGGCAAAGCTTTTTACAACACAAAAAAAACACTTGCCAACGAAACGGAGCATTGGGCAACCATTGAGCTGAAGAATTATTCTTTTAAAAACGATACAACTCAATACCCACGCCCCTCTTATGAGGTAAATAAAGCTTTTCCACAGGTAAAAGAGATATGGCGCCATCAGTTAAAATCAGATGTTGGCAGCGGCTTCGCTTTAAAAAACAACCTGATGATTACTCCCGATACAAAAGGAAATGTGTATGCATTTGACCTGGTAAAAAACCAATTGAAATGGACTTTTCAAACAGGCGGTAAAATTTATTCCACACCGGCCATTGCTGCAAACAGCGTAGTAGTAACTTCCACAGACGGTAATGTCTACAGCCTTAGTTTACAGACAGGTAAGCTATTGTGGAAATATACCACTCACTCCCCTATCGTGGCTTCGCCGGTTGTTGTTGGTAATGCTGTATATACCGGGTCTTCCAACGGGAAATTCAGGAGGATCAATTTGCACAACGGTAGACAAAACTGGGTGTATGACAGTGTAAAAGGTTTTGTAGCATCCAGGCCTGTGTATGATAAAGGCACGCTGTATTTTGGTTCCTGGGGCAATGAATTTTATGCGTTAAATGCAAATACCGGCCGTGAAGTATGGAAGTTTAAAGACGGCTATACCAACCGGATGTATTCGCCCGCATCCTGCGTGCCGGTAGTGTGTGGCGATAAAGTTTTCTTTGTGGCCCCGGACAGGAGCCTGTCGGTTTTAAATACTGCTACTGGCAAACTTTTACATAAAAAGAAATGGGAGAAAGATTGGGTGCGTGAATCCATGGGCATTTCAGCAGATAAGAAACTGGTATTTGCCAAAACCATGCAGGGCGACGTGATAGGCGTGCCTGCGGATGCTGACTCGCCGGAGTATGCCTGGAAAACCAATTACTCACTTGGCTACGAGCTAAACCCTGCGCCTGTTACAGAACATAACAACCTTATTTTTGCCTTGAGCGACAAAGGCATGGTGGCTGCTTACCAGCGAAAAACAGGCAACGTAGCATGGGTACATAAAGTATCCAATACGCTCGTTAATATGATACAGCCATTATCAAAAAACCGTTATGTGCTTACAACCATGGATGGAAAGATCATCATTCTGGAAGAAAAAAAATGAACAACGAGTTGTTAGTGTAAAAAAATTCTGCTATTTTTGTATTGTTGATATGTCTTAAATAGTACTTAGGATTTAAATTCGGATGAATTTACGAGAGGCTGATCTTACACAGGTCAGCCTTTTTGTGTATAATGATCAATGTACCTTTAGTTACGGCTATGATTTTTTAATAAAAATGTTGGGAAGCGGAAGTTTCATGCTTAAGAATATCATTGAATTGTAATAGCGGGTCACTACTTTCTTCTAATAGCTTTCCACTTTTTCGCTTTATCTTTATCTTTTTCTATGCCATTGCCGCCACGGTTGTACATCTCGATAAGGTTATCAATATAGCTTTCGTTTTTCTTTACCTTGTCATAATACTTTTCATAGTACATAGCTGCCTTGGCGTAGTTTTTTGTAATGCCCCCTTTCCCTGAAAAATAAATATTAGCGGTTTCTAATGTGCTACCTTTATGACCATTTTCAGCTGCTTTTTCATAATATTCCAGGGCTTTTTGTGGAATATCATTATCAGATAAGCTATACATTTCTCCTAATAAGCTATAATAGTTCGGATTAATAGCCCCGGCTTTTAAATACCATTCTTCTGCCTTAGCATAATTTTTCTTTTTTTCATACGCTCTACCAATATAATACATAGCTTCTATAGTTCGGTTTTCGGTAGCAGCTTTTAACCAATATTCCATAGCTATTTGTTCATTTTTGGCTGTTCCCAGACCATAAAAATTCAGTGCACCAGATCTTACCATAGCGTCCCAATGTCCTTTTATAGCGGCTTTTTTATAATAAGGAAATGCTTTGTCATATTCTTCTTTATCTTCATAGACTTTTCCGGTCTTGTGCAAACCAGCTGCACTCCCTAAATCTCTTGCCTGCCGGTAATATTCCATTGCTTTTGTAAGGTTGTTATCTTCATTTTCTGCAAACAAGCCTATTACATACACACCATGGGGGTGCTCCATTTTCGCTGCCTTTTCAAACCATTTCCGGGTATTGTTCCTGTCAATGTTGGCGAGCTCTACTGCTGCTTCGGCATTGCCATTGTCCGTTGCTTTTTGGTACCATTCCTTGGCTTTTGCGGTGTCTTTTTTCTGTTGTGCATATAGAAGGCCCAAATTGCGCATTGCCCAGCTATTGCCTTTTTGTGCTAATTTTTGGTATAATGGCGTAGCAATATCGTAGTTTTTAGCATCATGTGCTGTTTTAGCTTTTAGGAACTCAGCACTTTGGCGTTCGTCAAACTTTAGAGCTTTCAATGTTTTTTCTATGCCGTACACTACTTTGTATTTTTCCATAGGTATGTCGTCGCTGTTTAGTTTGTTGAAGTGCGCCATATATTTAGTTACTTCTTCGTAAAGCGGCTGCATCGTTGGTGCGCCAAAATTTCCCATATCGGTCAAGGCATACAAACATTCTATTTTAAGATACGATACATTTGGCGTCCATTGGCCTAATTCTTTTTCGGGTTGGTTTAGATGCTTTAGGGCAGTTTCGTAGTTTTCTTCTGTATAAGCTTTTTCGGCTTCTTCAAATTCTAAACGGGCTTTTATATCGTTTTGCGCTTGGGCAAATGTAAAAGCGAATAGTAATACTAAAAGTGTGTATAGTTTTTTCATGTGTATATAATTTATTTGTTTTTCAGTTGTCACATGGAATAACCATTTTTTTAGATTCCATATTCATTCCCGGTTGGTATAGATTCTTAATCTTTATGGTTATTTCATGTGTATTTATTTATTTTTTCTTTATGGTCACATGGAATAGCCTTTATTCATTCGCGATTGGTATGCAATTTTGCTTATGGCTATTTCATGATGTTGTTTTTTTACATAGAGGGCTTCTCCACTTTTATCGCATACAAGGCTACTTACTCCAAAAATCAACTTCTTTTTTTGTTTCCTTTTTAGCTTCTGTTTTTTTATTGTTTGTTGGCGTGCCCCAAAAATCGGTTTCGGTACTTTTGGAGTTAGCTGGCTTTTTATTTCCGGTTTTAGTTCCCCAAAAATCAACATCAGATGAGTTGTTTGCGGTATTTGCGGTTTGCTCTTTTACTTTTACTTCAACCTCATTCACGGTAAATTTGGCATTGGGCGCTACATCCATCAACGAACTTCGGTAGTTTTCGGCTTCAGCCTGATCTGTAAAATACCCTATTAATACAGGATTGCCGATACAGGCGATTTCAAATGTGCGCTTTACGTTAGAGGTATATGGATAAGTACCATCGCTGTACCGGTATACCGGGATAACATTGCTAATGCTCATGGGTATATTTTGGTTTTTGTTCCAATCGGCTTTTTTGCTGCTATAAGCAAATACATACAACACCGGGGCTGTAATTTTGTGCGCGCTTAAAGGCATTCCGCCTTCGGTAAACATTTTACCAATTTCGGTACGTATTGCGGTTAAAGCCTTTAATTGTGCCTCTTTAATTTTTGCCTCTTCCGCCGCCCGCTGCCTTTTTAGTTCTTCCCGCGCATCTTTTTCAGCTTTATTAGCGCCGATGGCAGCTGCAATACCTCCAATTGCGCCCAATGCTCCTGAATAGTCGTATCCGTTAGCGCCCCTCCCTACAATATTAGCATAAGCCTGGGCCCCCTGTGTAGAGGCAGCTTGCATCTGGCTGCCCATTGCCGATATCTGGAGTAATTTCTGCCGGTAAGCAGCATTCAGCTCTTCAATATTTGAAAAACCACTGCCCAAACTGCTGGCATCCCGCAACCCTTCTTTGGCCATTGACATGGCATAAAAACTGGTACTCACATTATCCCAATTTTGTTTAAATGCTGCATCACGTTGCTGGCGTTCTATTTCCTTCAGCTCCATTTGCTTATATATTTTGTTTGCCGCATGCCTGTCGTAAGCTGCCTTGTCTGCCTTATGTGCTACGCCATTTTCCTTACGGTAATAATTCCCTTTATCGTCTTTAAAATAATCGCCTTCCTGAATATCGTCCAAACCACCTTTAAACTGTGTGGATGTGCTGATATTATCATCCTGCTTAGTATTTGCTGTAGTTTTATTAGTAGAAGAAGAACCCGTCGTGTTGCCGGGAGTGGGATCTGGCTGCAACTTATCATTAGCGCTTTTGTTTAATCTGGCCTGATGATCTTTATTACTACCTCCTCCGGTAATAACAATCGTAGAGGATTCTTTCTTTTTATCAATCTGTGCCATATCAGCTTGAAATGATTTTCTCAATGACTCTAAATTTTTAATATATCCATCAAAATTATGCTGATCACGAAACCTGGGCGACACCTGATACCCTGCCGATTGCTTTCTGATCTCGGCAATCTTATAATCAATAATTTTTATCTGCTCCTGAAGGTGTTGTTTATTGTTTCTATCAACCTCCTTTCCTATCTTATTGATGGCTTCATATAGTGTATTGTAATAGGTCATATAACTATTGTAATTCGTAGCAGGATAACCATCAATCAATACTTGTGCATGCTGCAATTTAAATCCGGTCGGCAACGGATGGTCTTTTCTTATAAAGCGCTGGCCCGTCAATCCTTTTAAGGTAACTTGTGTGCCTTTATAATCAAATGATACCACATGTTCAGGCAAAGCTTTGGTGAACGCCCAGTCAAAGCCGCCTTCGGAACCTTCATACCTTATAACTACCCCTATCAATTCATTCCGATATACTTCGTTTGGAAGCTGGGCATGGGTGTGGTTTGAAATAAACAAGCATATCATCCCGAAAATGCTTGCTAAAAATTTAGCATACGCATTCATGATTTTAAGTTTTGGTTTGGCGCCAAAATTATTTGAGAAAAATATATCAGACAATCACCAGCAATGGGTATTTTTTGATAGAAAAAGGATTATATTTGATAAAAACCCGATATAAGTTAAGGACTTGTTTATTTCAGCAGCCATGAAATAACCATAAAGATTAGGAATCTATACCAACCGTGAATGAGTATGAATCTAAAAAGCTGGTTATTCCATGTGGCAAACAGAAAAAATTAATTATACACACATGAAATAGCAATAAGCAAAGTTGCATACCAACCGCGAATGAATAAAGGCTATTCCATGTGACAACTGAAAAGCAATTAAAATATACACATGAAAGATTACAATGATATAGAACAAAAGCTTTTCCAGATAGAGAGAAATCTGTGCAAAAACGCGTTTGAAATACCTGACATTTCAGAGGTCATCCCGGCATCTATTATGGTTCACAGTCTCGCAAAAGGCGTTCCACAGCAAATTGTTTACATGAACACATGGGGTTGCCATAATCTTGGTGTAAATTTGGAAGAGCTTAATGTGCTGCGTGAGCAATATTATGAAAGGTTTTTTTTACAGGAAGATTTGGAAGATATTTACCCCAAAGTCATTAACTACTGCAATGAAGGCGATTACTCCAGACAGCTCAATTTTTTTCAGCGGGTAAAGCTGTATAAGGCAGATAAACACGAGTGGTTCTATACGGTTTGTAAATTGTTGGAACAAAAAAATGCCGGTGAGCAGAAACTAATTATGCTTTCTTCGCCGGTGGGCGGTGTTGGGGCATTAATGGAGAAGGTGAAGAAAGTTCTGGACGAAAACCAATACATCTCACATAACTACAGAAAATTTGCATCGCTTACTAAACGCGAAAAGGAAATCCTTGGTCTCATTAGTGCCGGAAAGTCTTCTTTAGATATTGCCGACCTGCTTTTTATTTCAAAAGAAACCGTATCTACACACCGCAAAAACATCATCAGAAAATTAGGTTCTAAATCTTTTGCGGATCTTTTGCGCTTTGCATTGGCATTTGATATGGTGGATTCTCATGAATATGAATGACCAACTTAATTTAAACACTGCATATCAATCCCGGTACAAATATTTAGCGCCGGTATTGAGCTTCTTTTTCTTTGTCCTGAAATAAACAGGCTATCTTCCTGTCACGGATTGATAATTTTCACCAACTCATCATGCACCAGCCCGTTGGATGCTATAAGCCCGTGCTGGTAGATGTCAAATGTACCGCCCTGCAGGTTGGTACATTTGCCGCCTGCTTCTGTGAGTATTAAAATGCCTGCCGCAGTATCCCAGGGTTGTAATAAATGCTCGTAAAAAGCTTCGAACCTGCCTGCTGCCGTCCAGCACAAGTCCAGCGCTGCGCTCCCCAGCCTTCTCACTGCAAAGCCTCTCCTGATCAGTCTTTCAAACACCTGCAAAGGGCCATTTTGCTGGTCAAGGTATTGGTACGGAAAGCCGGTGACAAAGCAACTTTTCTCAATCTCCGCCTTTTTGCTCACGCTGATGCGCCGGTCGTTCAGAAATGCGCCTTTATCTTTTTCTGCAAAGAAAAATTCATTTGCCAGCGGATTGTAAACGGCGCCTAAAATTATTTCGCCATGGTACTCCAAGCCTACAGACACGGCGCAGATGGGTATGCCCTGTGAAAAGTTGACAGTGCCGTCTATAGGATCTATGATCCATTTGTAATCGGAGTGCGAGGGGATGGCGCCTGTTTCTTCACTTAAGATAAAATGATCGGGAAATTGGTTTTTTATGGTATTAATAATTGCTTTTTCGGCAGCCTGGTCGGCTTCTGTAACCGGGTTGTTCACCCCGTCTTTGTTATAGATCTTAAATTCTTTATCAAAGAAATAGTGCAATTGCTCTGCGCCCTTCTTAACGGCTTCCAGTAATGTCTGCTTAAGCATGAAGTGTCTTTTTAAATTTCAGTAAATACAATTGCACTACCAGCGCAATCATCAGGAACATGGCTACAAGCTGATGCATTTCGGCAATGGTTTCAAACCAGCCCCACTTGTTTGCATGCACCCGTACACTGCTTAGCACAGTGAGTATGCCCAATGCAATCTGTACTATTACCAGCATTAACGGCACATGGCGCCATTTGCGGTACATAGCAGATGTGTTGCTGATTTTTAAGGACAGCACGGAGTACAGCAATACCGCCAGGGCAAGCAGGTAGGCCAGCCCGCGATGCACAAAATGAACGGTTATCACATTCTCCAGCATGGGATGCCCGCTGGCAGATTGCAACATGTTGCCTGGGATCCACTGGCCATTGATCGTTGGCCAGGTAGCAGCAGCGGGCGCAGCCTTGTGCCCTGCCATCAATGCTCCGTAGGTTAGTTGCACAAATAATAATGCCAGGATAAAGACCACCAGCCATTTGAGCGAACTGCTTGCCAATTGCTGGTTTTTATTTACCAGTAATTTCAGTGCAAACCACAGCACATAGCAGCACAATACCATCGCAAACACAAAGTGCAGCGCCAGCCTCGTAGGGCGCACGTACACAGCATCTCCGCTAAGCCCGCTAACCACCATGATCCAGCCCACAGCTCCCTGGAGCGCACCCAGGATAAACATAATGGTAAAAGGCAGCAGCATCTCCCGGGTAAAATATTTTTTTATCCAGAAATAAATAAACGGAATGATGAATACCACGCCTATCAACCTTGCCCACAGCCGGTGAAACCATTCCCAGAAAAAAATGAATTTAAAATCATTGAGCGTGAAGTCTGCATTGAGCAGGCGGTATTGTGGTGTTTCCCGGTATTTATCAAATTGTTCAATCCATTGAGCCCGGTTAAGCGGCGGAAGTGTGCCGGTAACTACGTTCCATTCCGTAATAGACAGGCCGGAGCCTGACAGCCTGGTAATGCCGCCGATGAGGGTCTGAATAATGATCATGGCTACACCCAATAGCAGCCAGTAGCCGATAATTTTTGTTTTTTTATGTTGTGAAATGCCTGCCGTCATTATGTTTTTGCTTCTTCTAAAAATTCTGACAAAGATAGTCTTTTGGTTTTTTAATGAGTTAAGTATATTTGCTGCTGATGCTGCTGAATTATTTCCATAAAGATCTTACAGAAGCCGGTTGCGATGAAGCAGGCAGAGGATGTTACGCAGGTCCGGTATTTGCCGCGGCTGTTATAATGCCCAAAAGTTTTTTCCATCCCTTACTTAACGACAGCAAACAGGTAAAGGAATGCGACAGGACTATTTTGCGCGCGATCATAGAGCAGGAGGCTATAGCCTATGCGGTAGCACAGGTAGATTGTGAAGAGATAGACACCATCAACATTTTAAAAGCATCTTTTAAAGCAATGCACCTGGCAATAGCACAGCTAAAGCCAAAACCCGATATGCTGCTGATAGACGGCAACCGCTTTGTGTCCTATAAAAAAATTCCGCATCAGTGCATTATTAAAGGTGATGGCAAGTATACTTCCATAGCTGCTGCCAGCATCCTGGCAAAAACTTACAGGGATGAATACATGCAAAAACTTTCTGTAGATTTCCCGGATTACGGCTGGAATACAAACAAGGGGTACGGCACACCGCAACACCGGGATGCAATTGCACGGCTGGGGCTTACGCCTTTTCACCGCAGGAGTTTTAATATTATGCCGGTACAGCCTGAACTTTTTGAAGTAGAATATGCATATGAAGATAAGACGTGCTGAAAAAAAAGACTGCCAGCGAATGATGGAGCTGGTACTCGAACTTGCAACCTTTGAAAGAGCCCCGCAGGAAGTTACCGTATCTCAACAACATTTTGAAGACAGTGGTTTTGGAGAAAACCCCGTCTGGTGGGCATTTGTAGCTGAAGACAACGAAAAGATCGTTGCGCTCGCGCTATATTACATCCGCTATTCTACCTGGAAAGGCCAACGTATGTACCTGGAAGATATTATTGTTACCGAAGCATACAGGGGCCAGGGCATTGGAAAAATATTATTTGAAAGACTGGTGCAGGAAGCAAAAGAAAAAAATTTCTCAGGCATGATGTGGCAGGCGCTGGAATGGAATGCGCCGGCATTTGATTTCTATAAAAAATTCGGCGCCCGGTTTGACCATGAATGGGTGAACTGCAGCATTGATTTTTAATATTTCCCTACATCTTTTCCCGTTATCTTTGCAAACTAACCGGCACATTTGCGCTAATGAAGATAATAGACTGGTACATAATAAAAAAGTTCATCGTTACTTTTTTCTTCTGCATATTCCTGTTTACAGTAATCGCTGTGGTAGTGGATATTACAGAGAAGACCGATAATTTTTTAAAAAGCGGCTGGAGCACTTATAAAATTTTCACGGATTATTACCTGGCTTTTATTCCGCATATTATAGCCCTGCTTTTCCCGTTGTTTGTGTTTATTGCAGTAATATTTTTTACTTCAAAAATGGCTAACCGTAGCGAGATCATTGCCATTCTTGCAAGCGGCACAAGTTTTAACCGCATCCTCCTGCCTTATTTTATTACCAGCATCTTTCTGAGTGTGGGCCTTTTTTTTGCAAGTTCATACTACGTGCCTAAAGCTGAGGTAAAGCGCACTTATTTTGAGGATGCGTATGTGAATGCTAATTCAGGCTACATGCAGATTACCAGGCAGAACCCCAGCATGTATTACCGAGTGGACTCATTTTCGTATGCAGGCATCAGGAGCTATGATACGGCAAGCAAGCGCGGCGGCCCGGTATATTTATATAAAATAAAAGATGGCAAGCTTGTGTACAATATGCGCGCCACCAATATTGTGTGGGATACAGCAGGCGCTGCCAAACAGAAGATGGGAGGCAAATGGAAGTTTGAAAACGCATTTGAAAGAAAGGTAGACAGCCTGAAAGAAACCATCACCATTGATTCTAAGAAAGAATTTAATTTCAACTTCACGCCCGCAGACCTCAAGAATGATATGTTTGCCAAAGATAAAATGACGTCTCCCGAACTGAGACGCCACATAGCCATAGAACAGCAACGTGGCGGCGAGAATATAAATACTTACCTGATAGAATTGTACAGGCGCGTAGCTACACCGTTTTCCGTGATTATTCTTACGCTGATAGGCTGCATCATTGCTGCACGTAAGATCAGGGGCGGCAGCGGCATGCACATCGCTATCGGTTTTATATTAGCAGCAGCTTACATTTTGATGGACAGGTTTTCTACTATTTTCTCTACAAAAGGAAACCTGCCGCCGATGATTGCGGCATGGATACCCAACATCATCTTTGTTTTTGTGGCCATCTATCTTTACAAGAAAGCCCCGAAATAGCCAGTATGCTTTTTACCCGGAGAATTTTACCTACATTTTTTATATTTTATAAACAGCGGCATAAGGTTAATTCATCTAACTTTAATAACCATTAAAACACGCAGAGATGAGAAATATTTTTCTGTTGATACTATCAACGTTTTTGCTGGTTGCATGTATTAAGAAGGATAATGTACAGAACTCCGGCACCCTTACAGGTACAGAATGGCAATCCATACATATGGATCAGCCTGTGAGGTTGATATTCAATACAAGCCACACTGCCATTATGAGGTCTCCTTCGGGGTTTAGCAATGTTTCTTACTCTTATGATGCATCGACCGGTATGGGCATGCTATCCGGCGAGAAAGTAAATAATGCCAGGTTTGAGGTGAGTGGAGATAACTTAAAAATATATATGGACCACGTGCCACAGGTATACACCAGGTTGAAGTAAATGCATCAGGTAATATATAAAAAGAAATCTATGCGAATAGTCAGGTACCAGGTTGCTGCAGTAGCAGCATTGTTTCTATTGAATGTGGCACAAGCCCAAAAATACCGCGCCGTTATCTACACGGATCAGGGTAATATTACGCTGGAGCTGTTTGATAAAACACCGCTGCACCGTGACAACTTTATAAAGCTGGCCAGGCAACGTTTTTACGACGGCCTGCTGTTTCACCGGGTAATACCAGAGTTTATGATACAGGGCGGCGACCCTGATTCCAAAACTGCCAAACCAGGCCAGCTATTGGGCGATGGCGACCTGGGTTACAGGCTGCCTGCAGAATTTGTGCCGGAGTATTTTCACAAGCGCGGCGCGCTGGCGCAGGCAAGAGACGACAACCCTGCCAAAGAATCCTCTGCCAGCCAGTTTTATATTGTGGTGGGTAAAAAGTTTGATGAGGAAGGTTATAGGAAGCTCAAAGAAAAACGCAATGTGATTGTGCCGGAAGACAGAAAGGAAACCTACAGTACCATTGGCGGCGCCCCTCACCTTGATGGCAACTATACGGTGTACGGGCAGGTATTAAAAGGCATGGAGATAGCTGACTCCATTGTTGCAGCCCCACGCGATAAAAACGACCGCCCGCTCAAAGACCAGCGCATAAAGACCATTAAAATCAGGAAAAGATTTCTGGGGTTGTGGTTGTGAGGCGGGGGTTATTCTGATTAACCCAAATATCTATATTTGGTATTGTACTCCATTTTCCGAAGCTCTTTCAATTAACAACTCCAGCCCGTGTTCGTCATAGTTAGGATTGTATGTAATGTAATCAATCAGTTTCAAGTCGAAAGGTTTCCCATCAGCAAGGTTTTTGTTTGCATTTTGCACGAACTCCGTATACTTTAAACAGACATTTTCCACCTACCGGTCACAGGCGGAGATTTAGCACAAAAGTTCAATTGGGTATGAAATTGAATTTGGTATAAAATGTTC